>DAOQII010000022.1:0-16701 GCA_035339455.1 Chitinophagales bacterium | reverse complement strand
GGATATCGGCAGTGTTGTGATGCCGGATGCTGAACTCAAGTTTTTTATGACGGCTGACTTGGATGTACGGACGAAGCGGAGACAAGATGAGCTATTGGCAAAAACAGGAAAATTATTTTCACTTGAAGAACTAAAATCCAACCTTATTCACCGCGATAAAATTGATTCTACCCGCGAAGATTCTCCGTTAACTCAGGTTGATGATGCTATTGTCATCGACACTACGCATCTGACTTTGGAAAAACAGATTGAGTTAATTGTAGATAAAGCTAAAGGTTTGATAAATGCTTAATTGATTTCGATTTCAATTTTTACTTTCGTGCCGGTTGCTTCGTTATGCTCATCATATAAATCAATGATATCTACAGTATATTTGCTGTCGCGGATTTTATGAAGCGTTTCAAACATATCTTTGGTAATTACCGTGCCGAGAGATTTATGTTGTTTTTTAAGGTTTAATTCAGCTGCCTTTGTTCTGCCGATACCATTATCCGTAATTTCGCAGATGCAATAATTATCTCGTTTGAAGAAATGGATTTGCAGATTTTTTTCTCCCTCTTTTTTTAACAGACCATGCCAAATGGCATTTTCTACATAAGGCTGAAAGAGCATGGAAGGCATTTCTACAGAATAAATATCCAGATTCTCAACCTTTAAATCATAATGGAACTTTTTATCAAAACGCAGTGATTCTAATTCTAAATACAGTTTCAGATTTTCGATAATTTCAGATAATGGAATAAATGTTTTTACGGAATTCTCCAATACGGCTCTAACCAGTCTGGATAATTTAGTAAGATAAGTTGAGGCCTCCATATTTTTATCAGACAGAATCATTGCTTGAATGGAATTCATACAATTGAAGATAAAATGCGGGTTCATCTGAGCGACTAAGGCTTTTAATTTTATTTCGGCTAATTGTTTTTCATAAATCGTTTTCTGTTTTTCCTTACGCGCTTTTTCTATTTCTTTCATTCGTGCCGAACGGATGGTATTTTTTATAAAACGATATAACAAAAACAAAGATGCGATGACAAAGAGTATTTTAAACAGAATGGTTTGCCAGAACATAGGTTTTATCCTGAATTCAAATCTGGAAATGTTGTCGCTCCATACCGCATCATTATTCGAAGCCTTTACTAAAAGCGTATAGTTTCCGTATGGCAGTTTGGCATATTTTACATAATTCCTGTTGGATGTAGTCCAGTTTTTATCATAGCCTTCCAGTTTATATTGAAACATATTTTTGGGCGGATTGGCATAATCACTCGACGAAAATTCAAATTCGATATTATCCTGATCATTGCTGAATTTCACCCGCTTTGGATGCTGGCTATAACGGTCGAAATCAACAGGTATATCATTTGCTTTTACCGAAATAATATTACTGCTTGGCTTGTAAGCATTAAATGGCACTTCATTAGCCTGAATAATATTAAAACCATTCACCCCTCCGAAATAGATTTCGTCATCATCTGTTTTTAAAAATGCCCCACCGTTAAATTCATTACTCTGCAAGCCATCGTTCACATCATAATTTTTAAATGTTTTAGAGATAGGATCAAAAACTGAAATTCCACGATTTGTACTCATCCATAATTTTCCCGAATTATCTTTCAAAATACTGTACACATAATTATTACTCAATCCTGATTTTTCCGTATAATTGACGTCTATCGAAAATGTTTTTTTATTAAAAAGATAAATACCATTATTGCCCGTAGCTACCCAAAACCGGTCAGCATCTTCTTTTAGCAAGGCATATACCCTGCCGTTTTTAAAATATTTTTCATTCAGTTTTTTTAATGCATCAATATCAATAAATCCTTCCGCCGTATTCAGATGGGAGATACCCGCATTAGATGCAATCCACAAAGTGCCGTCATCATCTTCTGTAATAAATCTAGGAATGAAATGCCGGCTGTAATACATGATATTGAGCAAATCAAATTCCTGCCGGATAGCATTAAACTTATAAATATTATTATCGTCAAAGGCGTAAAGTTCACCATTGCTCTTTTCAAATAAACGGATATTGGAATAGCGATTGACTGTTAAATTTTCATGGGCATTATTCGCAGTAAAATAATAACGTATGAAGTTATTTCCTGATGTTGAAAATTTACAGATGCCGTTTAAAGTACCAATCCATAGCGTACCTTTTTTATCAATTAAAATATCTTGCACCACATCATTAGATAAAGAACTGAAAGCTGAATTATTTCGCCAGTTGGTAAACAAATTCTTTTTAACATCATAACGAAATAATCCTCCGCCATCAGTACCCACCCATATATTTCCTGTCTTGTCCTTTTCAATAGCAAGAATATATTTATTAGTCAGCCAGGAAGTTTTAAATGGCTCTTGTGTGATCAATTTAAATTTATACTTATACGGAGAGTAAGCTGATATTCCTGCTCCCTTGCTGCCTACCCATAAAGTCTGGCTTTTATCTACCAATACACTGAGCAGTTTATTATCCGGAAGCCCCGTCAAATCAAAAATATCGTATTGGTAATTATAAAACTTAGCTTGCTTTGCATCATAAATAATCAAACCGTTCTGACTGGTAGCCATATAAATATTACCTGCCTTATCAACACTCAAATCATTAATTTTACTTTGCAAGTCCGGTAATTTTTTCCGGTTAGCAGAAAAAGTATCGATATCGTTAAAATTTTTATCGCATTTAAAAACCCCACTGTTCGTTGCAATCCAGTAATTAAACTGATTATCCTGTACTACACTATTTATCTTTTTTGCACTTAGTGCCGCCCAAATTTTTGATGAACTGCGCAATACAACTGTTTGTGATTTCGGTACATAATTATACAGCAAATCATTTTTAGAACTCAGCAATATTTTACCCTCTTTATCCTTATAGAGTATTTCATCGTAATCGTAATAAAATTTTATATTGATGGCGTAATCTTTGGGACTTAATCCTTTTTTTCCAATTTGCACTAATTCAGCCCTGAAAACACTGTAATTCGTTTGCACCCATACCGCTTTATCGTCTTCAGCAATAATGCGTTTAATTTGCAATGGACTTTCGGTATTGACAAATATTTTCTTATCCGGCATAAATACACTGATGCCCCGCTCTGTGCCTATCCAAAATACGCCATCGCTGGTTTCTGCCATGCACTGTGTAAAATTTGACACCAAAGAGTTGCTGTTGTCTATTTGATTCTTAAAGACTTCAAAGCTATAACCGTTATACAAGTTCAGCCCCTCATTTGTACAAAACCACATATAGCCTTTGCTTCCTTGAAAAATGTAGTTTATACTGTTTTGCGACAAGCCATCTTTTATATCCAGTGTTTTGAATTTGAACAAGGATACATCCAGCGCAAAACCAGACAGATAAGCTAGCAGCAAAAGTGATAGAAAATTAAAACGCATATGGTTGAGCAATCCGGACATCCTTAAATTCCTTCTTACAAAATAGCAAAAAAAACGGGATGCATAGCATCCCGAAAAATTTTTAGAGCTTTTAGACCCTGTCGTACTTCTTTTTATTTATGAGTGTAAACTAACCAAGAGCACGAACTTATTTTAAACGTAAACAACTTAAAATGATGGTATAAAAATAAGGCAATTACAAAATGAAATGAGATTATTTAGTATTCGGGTCAATTTTTCAGGTATTCGGTATGTATCAGGGTAAAACTGGTAGGGAAAAAAGCATTTCTTTTGAACATTTATCAATATTTTAACTAACTGTGCTAAAAATCATATTTAAAGTCATTTTTAGATTGAAATTTCAGCCAGTCTACGGAAAGCTGAAGTTAACGCAATAGTTTTATATATGATTATTTTATTTTACTGATATAGTTCATGCTTCATCTGTGCAATTCTGATTAATTTTGAATATGAAAATTTTAAGTGCAAATCAAATTCGAGAAGCGGATGCTTATACCATAAAAAATGTACCAATAGCAAGTATTGATTTGATGGAACGTGCTGCTAAAAAATGGACAGCTCTTTTCCTCAAAGATTATCCGGATAAAAAACAAACAAAATACATTTTTTGTGGTCCTGGAAATAATGGAGGCGACGGACTGGCCATTGCCCGCTTGTTACTTCATGAAAAACATGCTGTAAACGTTTTTATACTTCACAGTAGTCAGTATTCAGCCGACTTTCAACTAAACTTGCAAAGACTAAAACATTATAAATGCATTTTGAGTGCTAATGACTTTCCAAAGCTAGATAAAGAGGATATCGTTATTGATGCACTTTATGGCTCCGGCTTAAATAAGCCAATAAACGGATTATCAGCTGCATTGATAAACTATTTAAATGAGCAAGAATCGAGTATAATTTCGGTAGATATTCCGTCAGGCTTGTATACTGAAAAGCAATCCGGAATGCCTATAATTCAAGCTCAAAAAACATATACATTTCAGTTTCCGAAACTTTCTTTCTTATTGCCTCCAAGCGGGAATACAGTCGGCAATTTCAAGGTTGCTGATATTGGTCTTCATCCTGATTTTATTTCAAAAATCAATACGCCTTATTTTTACACGAATAAGAAGGAGATAAAAGCGCTCCTAAAAACCCGTAATAAATTCAGCCATAAAGGCACTTACGGACATGCTTTATTAGTTGCCGGAAGCCATGGTAAAATGGGTGCTGCTACATTATGTGCTAAAGCCGTCATGCGAAGCGGAGCCGGCTTACTGACTGCTCATATTCCGGGATGTGGTTATTCAATTTTGCAGACGGCACTACCGGAAGCCATGTGTATTTGTGATGATAACAATATGCACATTTCCGGTATTCCCATACAAATGACATATGCTGCAGTAGCCATAGGACCAGGCTTAGGTACACATCAGGATACAGCTTCTGCATTGAAATCTTTTTTGCAAGCTAATAAAACTCCTTGCGTCATTGATGCTGATGCGCTCAACCTCATCGCTCAGCATAAAGCAATGCTTAAGTTATTGCCTGAAAACTGCATCTTAACGCCACATCCTAAAGAATTTGAAAGACTGACAGGAACATGGACAGATGATTTTGATAGATTGCAAAAATTACAGTCATTTTCTAAAAAACACAAAGTCATTACCCTATTAAAAGGTGCGCACACTGCTATTGCAGATGTATCAGGAAATGTTTACTTCAACTCCACCGGAAATCCGGGTATGGCTACCGCCGGCAGTGGCGATGTATTAACCGGAATCATTTGCGGCTTACTGGCTCAAGGTTACAGTGCACTTGAATCCTCAATTTTAGGAGTATTTTTACATGGCTCAGCTGCAGATCTGGCACTCAAAAAACAAAGTGAAGAAAGTTTGATTGCCAGTGATATCATTAAGAATTTAGGCAGAGCATTTAAACATTTGAAAAAGTAATCGCTTGTAATAAAAACGGCTCATGTTAAAAAGCATTAATTTTGCAGTTGGGTGAATCTTATTTTACACCTTTATAGTTATCATTCAAAAACCACGTAAATTTCATCTCATGAAAAAATTATTTTTCCTTTCTTTACTAAGCCTCACCATTTCTAGTGTTTGGGCAGCCAATGTAATGCTGACGGTTCATTTGAAAAACGGAGATATTATTTCCGGCAAATCTACATTAAACAAAATAGCGATTACTACTGCATATGGCAATCTGACTATACCTATTGATCAAATTTCTGCTCTGCAATTTGGTATTCCTTCAGACCATAGCAAAGATGCTGCAGTAGTGGCAGACTTAACAAAACTGAATGCGGCAAAAGGATTAGAAGCCAAACCAATCTATGACAAACTATTAGCCATGGGTACTCCTGTTTTATCTACTGTAAAAACTTTTTCAGAGAGTACGAATTATTCTATTTCAGAAAATGAAAACTATACCATAGAGCAATTGTTGGATGAGCTGTATAAAATTGCTAATTTGTCAAGTGCCGACCCAATCGAAGATGCCATTACTTTTGGCAATAATAACTATATTGAAGGGAATATTACTTTTAGTGATATTTTGCTTCAATCAGACTATGGAAACCTGACGTTTAAAAAAGATAAAATTGAAAGCCTGGATATTAGTATGATTGACGAATCTACCATTTTGGGGAACGGTCAATTTCGTTTAAAAGCAAATACGCAAATTTCGGGAAATGAAAAACAAGGCTGGGTAAATACGGGCATTACACTAAAAGAAGGAGATAAATTTACGATTTCTGCCACAGGAAAAATCATTTTGAAAAGTTTATCCGGTGGCGCATTTAATCCTGACGGCTATGTGAGTGGTACAAAAGACGGCGCCTATAACGAGGATGCCGAAATAAAATATGGTGCTGTAGTTTATAAAATAGGAGAAAACGGTACTTATTTGGGAGCCGGTTCAAAATTTGAAGGTACGGCAGAAAGTTCAGGTCCTTTATTTATTTCTATTTACGAAACAGTTTATGACAAATCCAATACCGGAAGCTATACTGTAACTGTGAAGAAGAAGTGATTGAGGATTGATCATTAGTCATTTGTGATTGGTGATTAGGCATTGGTTTTTTTTGAGGGCAATGGAGTTGTGTGTGTGGTTTATAGTAGTTGAAATATCATTTTCAAGCATTTCTCAATAAAACTCTTTCTTGCAGGCGCTGAGTGTATTTTGCATTAAGCTGGCTACGGTCATTAAGCCTATGCCACCCGGAACCGGAGTAATATAACTGCACTTTTTGCTCACTTCCTCAAAGTCCACATCTCCTACCAAACGGAATCCCGATTTTCTGCTGGGGTCTTCTATGCGCGAAATGCCCACATCTATCACCACCGCTCCTTCCTTTACCATATCGGCTTTCAGAAATTGCGGAATACCCAAAGCCGCAATGATAATATCTGCCTGAAGAGTTTCTGCTTTCAAATCGTTGGTTTTGGAATGGCATAAAACCACTGTACTATTGGCAAACTTGTTTTTTTTGCCCATCAAAATACTCATCGGCAAACCCACAATATTACTGCGGCCTATGACTACACAGCGTTTACCTTCGGTTTCTATATTATAGCGTTTTATGATTTCTAAAATGCCCTTAGGCGTAGCGGATACATAAGCAGGCAGATTCAAAACCATACGTCCTACATTTAAAGGATGAAAACCATCTACATCTTTTTCAGGATGTATAGCTAAAAGTATTTTCTCTTCATTGATATGCTTAGGTAAAGGCAATTGCACAATAAAACCGTCTATAGCTGCATCTTCATTCAGCTGCTGAATAGTAGCGAGTACTTCTTCTTCTGTAGCGACATTTTCCAACGTGATGAGGGTGGAATCAAATCCTACTTCTTTGCATGATTTAACTTTATTGGCAACATAAGCTTCGCTTGCCGGATTATTGCCCACCAATATGGCTGCGAGATGCGGTGCTTTTTTTCCTGCTGCTTTCAGTTGTAAAACTTCTTCTTTTATTTCTTGTTTAATGTCAGCAGAGATGCGTTTGCCATCTAATAATATCATACTATTTTTTTTGCAAAATTACGGCGATTTCAAAGATTAGTGAAATGTAATTTTAGCAAAATATTATCAGCAAGATGTTGCTATAAGTATAGATAAAAAAACAGAAGATATCTATTTCCCCATGGCATACCAAACACTAAAGAAGTGCATAATACTACCATTCAAAACAAACAAATGCCACACAGCATGATGATAAGTGTATTTTTTCCATGCATAAAATATAACACCCAATAAATAACTCAGACCGCCCAACAGAATAAATAATAAGGCTTTGCCAGGTACAAAGTGGAGTATATTATTAATTTCCAATAATCCTAAACAACCTAATGCAACATAAATAATGGTGGAAAGTGTGTCATATTTTCCGGTTAGAAAAATCTTTTTAATTGTTCCTGCGCCTACAACCACCCAAAGAACAGTCAAAAATATTTTCACCTTTTCCAGAGGAATACACAACACAATTAGTGCCGTATATGTGCCGGCAATTAAATAATAAATGCTGATATGGTCGGCAATGCGCAGAATATGTTTTGCTTTTTTATGTTGAATGGCGTGGTAAATAGTTGAACTCGCATAAACCAGCACCAAACCGATGGCAAAAAAGATTAATCCTGTCAGTTTATTGTCGAGTTTAAGATGCGCATATCTCACAAACATAATCGGAATTAATGCGGCAAATGTTATAAAACCTAAACCGTGTGTAATAGCGTTTGCGATTTCTTTTTTAATTTCGATTTTCATTTTTATTTTTAGCTTGCTAATTTCTTTCTAATGTCCATAAAACTATACAAAAAATTGCTAATAGTCATTACGATATCGTTAACGGCTGTTATTTTTTTTGTATCCTGCTATCCATTGAGTACCGGAGCAATAAAATGGCGTATCAAATGGGATAAAAAAGAAGTGGCATCAAAAAAATCATTTTTACAAACTCAAACCTCTTGTTCTGTCATACGACCCAATATCATTTTAATAGTTGCCGATGATTTGGGCTTAAATGAAGTATCAAGCTACGACAATACTGCATTGCAAACACCCAATATCGATCAATTAGCAAAAGATGGAATACGTTGTACCGATGCGTATGTAACCGCACCCATCTGTGCCCCATCGCGCTGTGCCATACTTACCGGTCGTTATCAACAACGTTGCGGGTTTGAAACACAACCCACCGAATTTTATCCTGAAAATTTTGTGGAATATATGCTGGGTAAAAAATTTGCTCAACGAGATTCCAGCTGGGTAGTTGCCGGCAAGCATGATTATCCTTTTCCGTGGCAAATAGCTAAACAAGGCATGCCACCTACAGAAATTACAATAGCTGAGTTGCTAAAAAAACAAGATTATGCTACTGCCATTATTGGCAAATGGCATTTAGGCTTGAATGAAGACATCAATATTCCGAATAAATTCGGATTTGACTATCAGTTTGGCATTTACGGCTCGCAGACCTTATATGCTGAAAGTGTAAATGCTCCCGACATCATCAACTATGAACATAAATCGTTTACCTCAAAATATATGTGGCAAATGGGCAGAAAAGATGTAGCCATGATTTATGAAAACAATAAAAAAATCAAACATCAACCCGGATATCTTACCGATGTATTCCGTGATAAAGCCATCCGTTTTATAGAAAAAAACAAAGACCGTCCATTTTTTTTATATCTGCCATTTACCGCACCGCACGAGCCCTATCAGGCACCGCTTGATTTGTATTCTGAGGCTTATGTGCAGACACATGAAAAAGGCAAGGCAGTTTACGGGGCGATAGTCAGAGCAATGGATAATGCTATTGGAGCAGTGTATCAAAAAATAAAAGATTTAAAATTGGATGAAAACACGCTCATTATTTTTTTGAGTGATAATGGAAATGCCAATTATGGCAGAGTAAGTTCTTGTGCACCTTTGCAAGGAGGAAAATTCACCTTTTTTCAAGGGGGCGTGAAAGTGCCTGTCATATACTGTTGGAAAAATCAGTTACCGCAAAATAGGGTATATCCAAAATCCGTTTCTGCATTAGATGTATTCAGCACTATTGCAGCCGCTACAAATACAACTTTACCGAATGACCGGGTGATAGACGGAGTCAATTTATTGCCCTATTTTAAGCAAGAAAATATGACGGAACCACATCCGGTTTTATTTTGGAAAGCAGACAAGATGTATGCGGTCAAAAGTGGTGATTATAAATTATTGATGGATTTACAACAAGGTTGGACAGAATTGTACGATTTGAAAAATGACCCTTATGAGAAACACAATATCTCAGCAGACCATCCTGAAAAAACAGAGGAATTAAGGCAAGTGATTTTAGCTTGGTCTAAGCAATTGCCAAATCGGCCATTATGGCCTCGGATTATGGATTATAAAATAAAAATAAACGGAAAAATTTATTATTTTCCGGTGTAAGGCTATGAAAAAATGGATGCTCATTATCTTGTTTTTGCCGCTTCTTTTACAAGCGCGACCAAGGCTATTTAGCACCGGCAGTCGCTTGAAATTTCAATTTGGCGGAAGTGCAGGATATAATCTGAATTATTTTATTTATCGTACGGATGCACAGAGAGACGTATCCAGTGGCTATCAAGCGGGCGTGTTTTTTCGTATCAGTCGTTCCAGAGTCTTTGGGCAAATGGAATTTAATTTTCGTGGAAGTGAAGTCAGATTGCACAATGAAAATTTAGTTCTCAATTCCGGCACATTATTGCATGTCGATAAGCTGTCTTTTAAATATCATACCTTTTCCATTCCTTTGATATTTGGTGGCTATGCCATAAAAAAGCCTTTGTATAAAATCCGATTTTACAATGGCATGGTAACCGATTTTATTTTGAAAACCAATGTCATTTATACAGAGAATAATTCGGATAAAATTTATAAACTTCCTCGTAAAGAAAAACGGGATGCCTTATATCCTGTACAGTTAAATTATATGTTGGGCGCAGGCGCCGATATTGCATTTTTCACCTTAGATATTCGCTACAATTTGGGCTTTCGCAATTTTTATAAAGAAGAATTTCGCACGCAAACGCATATTTTTGAGTTTACGTTAGGCTTAATATTTTAAGATATGTGATAAGTTAAAGAGTAGCACATTAGTTATTTTAAACCGGATTAAATCAAAACCTGCAAATTGAAAAAATTACAATTATATATTGAGTCATTCTTTAATTTAGATGCAATTAAAATAGATTGGAAAATAACAGGCACAGTACTGTTTGCAGCAGGTTGCTTGATTTTAGCAGAATATTTTGACAGCATTTATGGTATTCAGCATTTCTTTGCCATCTATTTTCATAAGGAAATTAACTTGTATAATTTACTTCCCGTACCTTCTCGTCCTGTTTTTCAAAATTTATTGGTTTGGGGTATCAACTGTGTCATCACTTTTTTATTGCTTCCTGTAGTCTTCATTAAAATTATTTTACGAGAAAAACTAAGCAATTTTGGATTGAATTTGCATTTGGAAAAAAGATTTATCCTCTTGTATACAATTATGTTTTTAGTGATGATACCTGTGCTGATCTACTTATCATACACTGCCGCATTTTTGGAAAAGTATCCTTTTTTTAAAATTCAAAGCAAAGCTGAACTTCCCTTATTTTTAAAATGGGAAATTATTTACATCTTACAGTTTGTAGGTATAGAATTTTTTTTCCGCGGATTATTAATCCATGCATTCAAACATAAATTCGGATACTACAGTATTTTGTTTTCTGTCATCCCCTACTGCATGATTCATTTTGGCAAGCCCTTACCCGAGACAATTGGCGCTATATTTGCAGGATTAATATTGGGATTTTTAAGTTTGAATACGGGTTCTATTATTTTAGGCATTTTGTTGCATTGCGGTATCGCCGTCACTATGGATTTTTTAGCTTTGGGTGCTTTGTTTTCTCAATGATAAAACAATCAATAATTGACACCTTATTTTCCAATTACGGCAATTACTTTTTGCATATCCAGTTGATTCATGCAATTGAAATGCCCTTTGGGACATGCACTTAAGCCATGCTTGCTGCATGGTCTGCATTTCAGCATAGTGTTTTCGATGAGCACCGAATTTACGCTTGAGTTTTGATACGGATAAAAACCGAGTCGTTTGTCAGTACCGCCCCAAATAGAAATAATGCGTTTGTTCAAGGCGGCTGCAATATGCATCATACCGGTATCTCCTGTGATGACAAACTTAGCACGTTGTATAACAGATGCCGATTGTGTTATTGAAAATTTCCCGCAGGCATTATAAATTTTAAAATTGTCAATTTTTTCTAATTGAGTTCCATTGTAAGCATCGTGCATATCGCCTAACAGAATAATGGGAATGCTTATTTTTTGGCACAATTCCTCTAGTTTTTGTAGTGGAATTGTTTTGGTAAAATGCTTGGTGCCGATGGCGATAACGCAATATCCTGCTATATGTGTAAACGGCAATTTTTCCGCACCTAAATGGCCTTTCTCCGGGATAAAAAAATCCAGTCCATTTCCGTCATTAATCACTTGTAAGGGGCTTACCGCTTCAAAATAACGATCGACTACATGAGTATGAAGTGCATCTATTTTAAATCGAATCAGCAAAAACCGTCTGAATCTTTGTTTGTTGTATCGAAATGTTTTCGACTTCAATGCCGCCGAAACCTGGCGAGAGCGGATGTTATCATGCAAGTCGATAATGTAATCATACTGTTCCGCCTTGAGTAAAGCAATTACTTCATCAGTATATGCTTTTATCGTGAAAACTTTAGAAATGTTTGGGTTGTTCTCTACAATTTCAGCATAAGGTTCTTTAGTCAAAAAATGAATTTCTGCATCTGCAATCTGGTTTTTCAGGCAACGAATTACCGGACTCGTCAAAACGATATCGCCAATAGAACTAAAACGTATAACTAGTATTTTCAACCTTAAAAATTTTATTTTATTCAAAAATAAGATTTACATGCCGAAAGAAAAAAGAAATAGATTTACGATATTTAGCTGCTTATCTAATTCACTAAATTAAAATCATGCCGAAGAGTGAAGCCACACATACCGAAATACAAAAACTGTTGCATTTGCTACGTGCTGAAAATGCAGATGATTTTTCTTTTTTGGAAAAACTGACGAAAGACGAAATTGCAAAATTGCGCATTCGCATATTGGAAAATGCCCATTTTGAACAAGACGATATCTGGAAGAGGCTGGCAGGTGTAGCCAAGTTTATGCCCAGTTTCATGAATGCCAAGGTAGGCGAAACCGTGTTGGGACCGATGATATCAGCCAACCTCAGCAATTACCTCCCGGTGAAAGATGCCGTTTCCGTGATGGGATACATGTCGAGCTCGTATTTGGCAAAAGTGGCAGATTACATGATACCTGAGAAGTCTGTAGAATTACTGAACGCCATCCCTATGTCTATCTTGAAAAAAGTTACTTTAGAACTGATTAAGCACAAAAATTATTATACTTCGGCAGGATTCGTGGATGTGTTGGAACTTGATAAAATAGTAGAATTATCAAAAGTAATTTCAGATGAAAATGATTTGATTGCTATTTCGGAATTCGTGGAAAACAAGTCATGCATTGCCCGTATAGTAGAAGGCTTTAGCGATGCCCGTATTTGTAAAATTATAGAAACCGCCTATCAGTCGAACAGGCAGGAGGACGTGTTGAGTGTGTTTATGCACCTTACCTCGAAAGAAACGCAACGCATGTTGCGCTTAATAGCATCCCTGCCGGCAGCAATGAAAAAGAAAGTGCTGGATGATTTTGAGGGAAGAGTGGGGTGAGGAGATAAACTTGATATTCTTAAAAATGAAAATTAACAAACACTATTTTAAGCGCTTTTCTATTTTGTTTTTAATAGAATGCTTCATAGCCTTATTTATTCATGATAATTTTATTCGTTCTTACGTTGGCGATTTTTTGGTGGTATTGATGTTATACTTCCTGCTTAGAACTTTTACACCTTTTAGTCCATTTATATCCGCATGTATCGTTCTGCTCTATTCCTTTATTACAGAAATTGCACAATATTTTCAACTTATATATCATCTGAAATTAGAACATTCTTTTTTAGCAAGAATCATATTAGGCAAAACATTTTCATGGACAGATATGCTGATCTATGTATTGGCATTCCTGACTATTCTTTTGTATAATAAAAGGTATGATTGATATCTAAAATTATCAAATTGGCAAATTATCAAATCTCCAAATTTCCCGCTCATTTCCGTACCTTTGCGCCCTATGTCAAATTTTGAAAATGAAATCCGACGCAGAAAGACGTTTGCCATCATCTCTCACCCCGATGCGGGTAAAACAACGCTTACCGAAAAATTTCTACTCTATGGCGGTGCTATCCAAACCGCAGGTGCCGTAAAATCGAACAAGATAAAAAAAACTGCCACTTCCGATTTTATGGAAATCGAGAAACAACGCGGTATCTCGGTGGCTACTTCCGTGATGACATTTGAATACGAAAACACACTTATCAATTTATTGGATACTCCCGGCCATAAAGATTTTGCGGAAGATACCTACCGCACTTTGACGGCTGTGGATAGCGTTATTTTAGTGGTGGACTGTGTGAAAGGCGTGGAAATGCAAACGGAACGGCTCATGGAAGTGTGTCGCATGCGCAATACGCCCGTTATCGTTTTTATCAATAAAATGGACAGAGACGGAAAAGACCCGTTCGACTTGCTCGATGAACTGGAGCAGAAATTGTTTATCAAAGTGCGCCCGCTTTCGTGGCCCATCAATAGTGGCACGCATTTTAAAGGTGTTTACAATATTTATGATAATAACTTGAACTTGTATAGAGCTTCAGGAACTAAAGTGGAAGAAGAATTTGTAACCATAGCAGACTTGAACGACCCTGCTCTCGAAAAACAAGTGGACAAACGAGATGCCGACAAATTGCGTGAAGATATAGAATTGATTGATGGTGTATATGAACCTTTTGATGTAAACACGTATTTGAGCGGCGAAATTGCTCCCGTGTTTTTTGGCTCTGCCGTTAATAATTTTGGTGTCCGCGAGTTGTTGAATACGTTCATTAAAATCGCCCCCTTTCCTCGTCCGAGAAATACAGATAAGCGGGTGGTGATGCCTACCGAACCAAAGTTTACAGGCTTTGTATTCAAAATACATGCCAATATCGACCCGAATCATCGCAGCCGCATTGCTTTTTTGAGAGTATGTTCGGGTAAGTTCGAGCGCAATGAATTTTATTACCACACCCGCTTAGATAAGAAACTGCGTTTTTCTAATCCTGTAACCTTCATGGCATCGGATAAAAGCATCGTGGAAGATGCTTATGCCGGCGATGTGATTGGCTTGAACGACACGGGCAATTTCAAAATCGGGGATACACTTACCGAAGGCGAAAAATTGCTTTTCAAAGGCATCCCGAGTTTCTCTCCCGAAATTTTTAAAGAGTTGGTAAATACTGACCCGATGAAAACCAAACAATTGGAAAAAGGCGTACTGCAATTGATGGAAGAAGGCGTGGCACAAAGTTTCAATATGCACCAGTCGAGTACAAAAATAATTGGCACAGTGGGCGAACTGCAGTTTGAGGTAATACAATACCGACTGCTCAACGAGTATGGCGCATCCTGTACGTTTAAACCATTGAACTATTATAAAGCATGTTGGATTACCAGTGAGGACTCTGATAAAATCAATCAGTTTATCCGCACCAAGGGCAATTACATGGCTTGGGATAAAGACAATAATCCTGTTTTTCTGGCTACCAGCGAATGGATTTTGCGCCTTACACAACAAGATTATCCGGAAATCATTTTTCATACCACATCAGAATTCAAAAAAGACGAAGTGGTTTATTGATGGATTTAGCAACAAGCAAAAATAATAGTTGATTTCATTATTTATCCACCGCCTTAACTAAGGAGGAGGAACTAAAGGAGGTGGTTTTTAAACAAAATAAAATCAACTATTTTTGTTGTATAAAATAAGATAAAAATAATGTCATGAACAACAGAATAGCCTATTTCAGAAGCCATATCGGGAAAGAAAAATGGTCGTTTGATTATCCGATGATAGAATGGATGAAAGCACAAGTTTTGGAAGCAGATGAAGGTATTGTAAAGCTGCAATTTACGGTAAAAGACTACATGCTCAATCCGCTCAAAATAATGCATGGCGGTGTAGCATCTACCATGCTCGACGAGCTGATGGGTGCAGCTTGCTTTTTGATGAATAAACCCGTGGGATATGTTACCATCAATATGAATGTTGATTATTTGAGTGCCGCCAAAGAGAATGATATTCTAATTGGTGAAGGCAAAGTGATTAGAGCAGGGAGAACCACGATGCATGCCGAGGCACGAATTTATAATACGGAAGGCAAGCTCTTGTTTAAATCTTCAGGAAACTTTATGGCTACACAAACCCCTTTGCCTACTTAGTGATTGGTGATTGGTCATTAGTTATTGGTTATTAGTACATTGGTACAATGTATCATTCAACATTGAGCATATAACATTCAACATTAATCATTCAACATTAATCATTAACCATTCAGCATTTAACATTCAACATTAATCAATAAACTACTCTTCGTGTTTGACATGCAGATGATGTATGGTATCTCCTGATGTGAAATAGCTTACAATACGTTTTTCCAACCAGTTATGCTCAGCTTTGATATCTTCACAAAAACCTACATGTCCACCGCCTATGGTGATTTCCAAACTAAAAAAATGCGATTTTTTGGCAAAAGAAATGGGATAACATTCTTTAGTCAATAGCGGATCATTATCTGCCTGTATCAGCAGTATAGGTGTTTTTATTTGATGTACATATGCAGAAGCCTGAACTTTCAAATTATAATCATGCACGTTTTTAAAACCGTGATTAGGCACGATGCAGAATTCTGTAAATTCCCATAAATTTTTAGCTTCAGCGATTTTTTTATAATCCATCGCTTTAGGAAAACGTGCTTCTTTATTTTTTACTTTTTCTTTTACTTGCTTGGTAAATCGTCTTTCATAGATTTGATTCCATCCTTTTATCAAATGAGGAAATGTAGTTTCGTAATGCATAGGCACCGACACGGCAACGGCAGAAGTAATAGTATGAACGGATTCCCATTTTTCTTCACCGAGATATTTCATCAGCATGTTGCCGCCCATAGAAATACCAATGAGATGATATTCTTCATACGCTTTTTTTTGCAAAACATGTTCTACGACATGATTCAAATCTTCCGTTTTACCGGAGTGATAGGCATAATATTGCAGATTGTCC
>DAOQII010000021.1:0-16767 GCA_035339455.1 Chitinophagales bacterium | reverse complement strand
TTTATGGTAAGCTAATTCAATAACTTTTAATGTTCTGAAATCTGAAGATTGATTTACTTTCATCCAGCCATAATGTGACCCATCTGACAACCCCAATCTAAAGCCAATGTATTTGTCACCTGCTCCTGCAAACCCAACACTTGTATAGCCTGTGTAGGTATATCCTGTAAATCCATAATAATACCATGCAGAGGACGCAGCATTAATTTTTGCACCGGAATTTTGTGTTTTTAATACTTTTACAGTTTCACTGCCGAATGTAGCATTTTCCGTTAATAAGTCAGTATTTGTTCTTAAAGAATGTATATATCCATATCCATACGTAGAGCCATAATAAGCCCCACCGCCTGTATTTAATTTAAAGTCAAAAATACCATCAGAATTTATATCAATGGAATCTTCAACACCGAACTCACTTGCAGACCCGGTAGCAGTAAGGGTTTGGTTAATTGTTCTGTCAATAATGTTTTCATCATTTGTCGAAGTCGTATCCTTGTCTTTCTTGCAAGCCATTGGTAGTACAGCAATCGAAACAGCAGCTAATGCTGTATAGTTTTTAATTTTCTTGTTCATATCGGTTTATTTTCGATAAAGATAAATTATTTTCATAAATAACGGATAAAATTTATTAAATATTTTTTTCTGTAAGAGTGTCTAATGATAATATCTAAAAATTATGACTATATTTGTATTAAATAAGGTACGAGTACAGTGTTTTTATAAATCAATATTAAAGAATATATATTTAATATATTATTTTATTAAAAACTAAAGTAAAATTTGTCTGGTGTTTAAGTGCTTGTTTTGTTTAATGCTAATTGTCATCAAGTCGGATATATATGCACAACAATGTTTGGACAGCCTTAAAGAAAGGAGCATAATCATGCTTAAAAATGAGCATAGTATCAGGAAATTTGTTACAATTAAAAATAATAAATCAGATTTCATTTTATTGAGCGCAAAATCTGTAAAAACGAACGCCCAATATATCAATTCTTTTTCTTCAAAATACATGTGCATATGGAATGAGAAGAAATTTATGAGAAATAAAAGATCTATTATTGCTTGCGGAGTAATAGGCGGGATATTAACCATACCAACTTTGGCAATGGCTAAAAAACTAGACAGAAGCGCAAGAGAGCCTTTAGGTTCAGTGTTGCTACTATGTCACTTGCGCCAATTGCAGGTGCTTTTGATATTACAGCAATAGGAATGGGTATAAAAAGAGCAGTAGTAATAAAGAAATCTAAGAAGAGACCTTTGTGCTGTAATTTCTGAATAAACTAGTTAGTTATAACAGACTAATATTTGAAAAAATAGAACTATATTGTCGAAAAAATAATAAGCATGAACGAAAATTTGCTGGATGAAGATTTGCTATATCAAGAAACAGATGCCAAGTCTGTAACAGACTTAATAAACAACGGATATGAGACCGATGTAACCGGATATATCAACAGAGGATTTAAGTTGTTTTTTAGAGACCCGGGTTCATATATTGCATATCTTATAGTCTATATTATTCTGGCAGTTGCTTTGGGGTTGATTATGACTTTTATTCCTTTTGGAAACGTTCTTTCGAGTATAGTGATGATGCCTTTGTTTATGGGAGCAATTATTGTAGCCAAAATGCTGGATAAAGGGGAGTCTTATTCATTTTCCAACTTTTTTGACGGCTATAAATATTTTGGAGAAATTGCCATTGCATCTTTGATAAGAATAGGTGTCGTGATACTTTTGGCCATTGTATGTCTTATTCCTTTTGGGATGAAAGCCATTTTTAACTTATCGAATTTGGATGAAATAATGGAAGACCCGATTACTATAATACAAACGCTGGCTATTCCTGTATTAATTCTCGTTGTAGCATATATAGTCATTTTCACCTTTTGGTTGTTTGCCTTTATGTTTATTGTTTTTCCGAAATATAAGGCATGGCCGGCATTGGAGGCAAGCCGAAAGATAATATCCAAAAGATTTTTCAACTGGTTGGGTTTTTGTATCTTACTAATACTGGTAAATTTTATGGGGATGCTCTTACTTGTTATTGGATTGCTGATTACTGTTCCGGCATCAATTTGTGCAATGTATCTGGCGTTTGATGAAGTATGTGGAGTAAATATAAGACCTTAACTCAACTTCTCTTTCAGATATTTACCTGTAAGTGATTTAGTGTTCTTGACCAGTCCTTCGGGTGTACCTTGATATAACAAATAGCCGCCCTCTTCACCTCCGGTGGGTCCCAAGTCTATTACCCAATCTGCACTTTTAATTACATCCATATTGTGCTCAATTACAACAACAGTATGTCCAATTTCGATCAGCGCATTAAAGGCTTTCAATAGTTTATTGATATCGTGAAAATGCAAGCCGGTTGTCGGCTCATCAAAAATAAATAATACCGACTCTTTCGTACTGCCCTTGGTAAGAAAAGATGCCAGTTTTACTCGTTGGGCTTCACCTCCGCTAAGTGTAGAACTGCTTTGTCCCAGATGTACATAGCCCAGTCCTACTTCCTGTAATGGCATTAATCTGTTGACCACTTCTTTTTTATCTGCGAAGAAAGAAATGGCTTCATCCACAGTCATTTCCAATACATCCGAGATGGCTTTTTCTTTGTATAAAACTTCCAGTATCTCGCTCTTAAAACGCTTACCTCTGCATACCTCACACTGTAAATGCACATCTGCAAGAAATTGCATTTCCACAACCTTTTCGCCTTCACCTTCACACTCATCACAACGCCCGCCTTCAACATTAAATGAAAAATGTTTAGCCTGATAACCTCTGATCTTTGACAAGGGTTGCTGTGCAAAAACTTCCCGTATAGCATCATAAGCTTTGATATAGGTTACCGGATTGCTTCGCGAACTCCTGCCAATCGGGTTTTGATCAACTAACTCCACCCGGTTGATTTTGTTTTTATATCCTTTTATTTCTTTAAATAATCCCGGTTTATTTCCAGCACCGTCAAACTGTATTTTTAGATAAGGATAAAGAATCTGTTTGACTAAAGTGGTCTTGCCCGAGCCGGAAACTCCGCTGATAACGGTGAATGCCTGCAAAGGGATTTTTACATCGATATCTTTAAGATTGTTTTGTCTTGCACCTGATAATTCTATAAAATTAACCGGTTTTCGTCTTTGCTTAGGAAGTTCAATCTCCAGTTGATGGGTCAGATATTTAGTCGTTAAACTGTTGGGATGTTTGATAATATCATCTACATTTCCGCTAAAAACGATTTGACCGCCCAGGGTGCCGGCAAATGGCCCTACATCAATCAGGTAATCTGCGCTGCGTATGGCTTCTTCTTCATGTTCTACTACGATAACGGTATTGCCCAAATCGCGTAAATGACGCAATACTGCAATTAATTTTGTTGTATCACTTGGATGCAAGCCGACACTGGGCTCGTCCAGAATGTAAAGCGAACCGGATAAATTACTGGCTAAAGTGCGGGTAAGGTTGATGCGTTGCGTTTCGCCGCCGCTGAGCGTGTTGGAAAAACGATTTAATGTAAGATAATCCAAGCCGACATCCATCATAAAATGCAGCCTGTTTTTTATTTCGAGTAAAATGCGGTCAGCTATTTTTTTATCAGATTCAGCTAATTTGATTTTTTGAATAAAATCATTCAGGTTTTTAATCGGCATCAGTAATAATTCACCGATATCGGTATTGTTAATTTTTACATAAGAGGCATCTTTGCGAATACGCGAGCCGCCACAAGCATCACAAACGGTACGTCCGCGATATCGAGCTAACATCACCCGGTATTGTATCTTATAGGTTTGGGATTCAATATCATTAAAAAAATCGCGTATGCCCTGAAAATAGGCACAACCGTTCCACAGCATTTGATATTGCTTTTTATCCAAATCGATAATGGGTTTGTGAATAGGAAAATCAGCTTTTGATGCATTTTTTATTAATTGTTTTTTCCATAATCCTGTCGTTTCGCCTTTCCAACAGACTACGGCATCTTCATACACAGATAAATTTTTATTAGGTATCACCAAGTCTTCATCTATACCCAAAATGGTACCGAATCCTTCACATTTTGGACAAGCACCAAAAGGAGAATTAAAATTAAAAAACTGTGGAGTAGGTTGTTCAAACAGCATTCCATCCAATTCGAATCGGTTAGAAAAAGTCTGTTTTTTCCTATCCGGTATATCCACTACACATGTCCCGTTTCCTTCTGCAAATGCCAATTGGACAGAATCGGCAAGCCTGTGCAAATTATCTTCATCTTGCTTAGCCGTAACTCGGTCGATAAGAATATAGACGGCAGCATTTTTTGGAAAAGAATGCGGAAGTTTAACTTCATCTAAACGAACCACTTCATCATTTATCAGTAAGCGCTGTATGCCGTCTTGCAATAAGGATGATAATTTATTTTCGTCCAGCTTATTTAGTGGAGCTAAAATTTGTATTTTGGTTTGTGCATCAAAATCGGTAATATAAGCAAGTATATCAGCTATGTCTTGTTTCTTTACTTCTTTGCCCGAAACTGGTGAATAGGTTTTTCCAACTTTAGCAAATAGTAAGCGCAAATAATCATAAATTTCTGTAAGTGTACCTACCGTACTGCGGGTAGTGCCTGTTGTTGTTTTCTGTTCAATGGCTATGGCAGGTGACAAGCCTTTGATATAGTCCACATCAGGCTTATTCATACGGTTTAGAAACTGACGGGCATATGAGGATAAGGATTCCACATAGCGACGCTGCCCTTCAGCATAAAGCGTGTCAATAGTAAGTGAAGATTTCCCGCTGCCGCTTACTCCGGTTATCACAACAAGCTGATCTCTGGGAATCTCTACATCTACATTTTTAAGATTATGCGTTCTTGCTCCTTTTATAAGGATATTTTTTTGGGTGGATTTAGTTAATTTCTTAACGTTTGACATACTATTGGAACGATTCTTGCGTTAAATACTGTTAAAGGTAAACACGCTGTAAAATAGGTTATTTATATTTAATCTGGCAACTAACATTAATAAAAAAATCAGAAAAGATTGAACAATTTTTACATGACGACGGCTATTTATTTAACAACAAAAGTTTTGAGATCATGTATCCAATCGTACTATCTGACAATGAGTTGGTGCAAAATTACATCAACGGCGACCAGCAAGCACTTGCTCAATTATTGAACAAGTACCAGCGTAAGGTATTTTCTTTTATCCTGATTAAGCTGAAAGACCGTACTCAGGCGGAGGATATTTTCCAGGAAACTTTTTTTAAAGTAATTGATTCGCTTCAGCAGGGCAGATATAATGAAGAAGGTAAGTTTTTGCCTTGGGTGCTGATGATTGCCCATAATTTATGTATGGATTATTTCCGTAAAAATAAACGCATGCCTAATACGGTGGATGTGGATAGTAATGTAGTGCAAAATTCGATGGGACTGCTTGATGAAAACAGGGAAGACAAAATCATGCGTCAGCAAACGGCTGATACCCTGCGGGATATGATAGATAAATTGCCTCCTGATCAGAAAGAAGTTTTGATTTTGCGCCATTATGCCGATATGAGTTTTAAAGAAATTGCGGAAATGACCGGAACAAATATCAACACCGCTTTAGGCAGAATGCGCTATGCCTTATTGAACTTGAAAAAAATGATTGGCAACAAGATAATTGTTATGTAATCTTATATGTATTTTGTTGGTTGTTAATAAATATGCGCTCTTTTACATGTCAAGAGAATCATGTATATTTATCCCAAATTAACAACGCATGAGTTATATTCCCGTACTCGATTTAGCAGATTATTTGTCGGGTGATGAAAGTCGAAGACAAAAATTTATTCAGGGTTTTGGAAAAGCTTATTCAGAAATCGGATTTGCTGCCATCGAAAATCACGGAATCGATAAAGATTTAATCGACAAATTTTACAGTCAGGTAGAAACATTTTTTGCAATGCCGACTGATACGAAGCTCAATTACGAAAAAATAGAATATGCCGGACAAAGAGGCTACACTTCTTTCGGTAGAGAAAAAGCCAAACAAAGTGAAGTGGCAGATTTGAAAGAGTTTTGGCAAATTGGGCAATATATTGAAGATGGAGAAATAATGCCTGTGGATGATTATCCCGATAATATAGAAGTGAAAGAATTGCCGGAGTTTAATGAAACGGGCAGATTATTATATAAGAATTTTGAAGTATCCGGAAGACACTTGCTTCGTGCTATTGCCGAATATCTGCATTTGGATGTCAATTATTTTGATGCGAAAATTCATAATGGCAACAGCATTTTGAGAGCCATACACTATCCGCCCATTACGAAAGAACCGGAAAGTGCCATACGTGCCGAAGCACATGAAGATATCAATTTGATTACTTTATTGGTAGGTGCCAGTGCAGATGGATTGCAAGTAATGGATGTTGAAGGTACTTGGCACGATGCCAAAGCAGAACCTCATCAGATTATGGTAAATGTAGGCGATATGTTGCAGCGATTGTGCAATAATAAACTAAAATCGACTACACATCGTGTAGTCAATCCGCCAAAAGAAAAATGGCACACACACCGTTACTCTATTCCATTTTTTTTACATCCCCGCAGCGAAGTGCGATTGGATTGCTTAGAAAATTGTGTAGACGAACAACATCCACTTGCTTATGCGCCTATATCAGCAGGCGAATACTTAGACGAGAGACTCAGAGAAATCGGATTAAAAAAATAAATTAATTAGCTAATCAGCTAATCAGCTAATTAATAAAATATGCCATCTGCTTTATCCATAAAACTCGGCGATTTTTTATATAAACACGCATTTCCTGTTTACAATGTGATTTATCCTTATTTTAAACGCAGACAAGATAAACACGATATTGCTTTAATGCAGCAATATATCAAACAAGGAGATATCGTATTGGATATCGGTGCGAATATTGGTTTTTATACTAAAATCCTTTCCGCCCTGGTAGGCGAAAATGGGAAAGTATATGCCTTTGAGCCGGATAAAACAAATTTCCATCACCTGATGAAAAATGCAGGTCATCTTAAAAATGTGGTATTTTTTAATAAAGCGGTAAATGAAAAAACAGGAAAAATTACGTTGTATCATTCCGATTTATTAAATGTAGATCATAAAACCTATCCAACAGAAAACTACACATCTACTACCGAGATAGATGGAGTTGCGCCGGATGATGTACTACCCGGACACAAAGTAGACTTTATAAAAATAGACATACAAGGCTACGAATATTATGCATTTTTAGGCATGAAAGAGATATTCAAGCAAAACGAAAACTTAAAAATCATCACCGAATTCTATCCCTATGGAATGAAAAATGCGAAGATAGACTTTGAGCAGTTTTTTAATTATTTATGGGAAAATGGATTTGCAGTTTTTATGACATTGAGCGATTTATTGGTTCCATTTGGAAAGAATGATATTTTTAAGCATACACAAAAAATGGATGAATATACATTTATAGATTTATTTATTGAAAAATCAAAAGATGGCAAAACAAACTCCTAATAAGAAAAATATAGAGAAACAAGTTGTTACAAAACCGGTAAATGCACCTTCAAAAAAAGAAGTAACAAAAGATGGGTTGAATTTTAATTTATTTGACTTTTTGGAAAATCATTTTGCAAAAAATGAACGTAAATATTTGATAGCACTTCTGCTAATTGCGGTTGTGTTTTCTTTTTTCTGTTTTGACACAAAGATTTCTACAGCAAATGATGATGCATTGTATATTGAAGCCGGATTTGATTATTCAAAAAATTTCTTTGGGTATTTTTATACGGCAAATGCGCCACTTTATCCAATTGTGCTGAGTTTCCTAATTCGGATATTTGGCGTAAATCTAATTGCACTTAAAATGTTTTCAATATTATTTTTTGCATTAGGCATTTATTTCTTTTTTAAAGCATTCAGAACTCGTATTCCATATATAATTCTCATTCCAGCCCTATTTATTGTGGTTATTAATTTCCCTTTCTTGATGTATGCCAGTCTTACTTATGCAGAAACTTTTTCTTTGTTTATCATGGGGCTTACATTTTATTACCTTTTCAAAATATTCGATAAATTAAAGTCAGAATCGCTTACGATAACGGATAAAATACCTATGTATCTGGCAATAGGAGGCTTGGTTTTTTTACAAATGATGACAAGAAATGTCGCTTTAATATTTATTGGCATAGTATTTCTTTATTTTGTTTACCAAAAAAAGATAATAGATGCTATTGGATCTGTTCTGGCATTTGGTACTTATTATTTTATTTATAAATTGGTATTGAAATTTATCTGGAAACTTGATGGTTCACAATTCGAAGCTCAATCCCGTTTGATGTTCCAAAAAGATGCGTATAATGCATCTTTGGGTAAAGAAAATTTTTCAGGGTTTATCGATCGTTTTTTTACAAACGCTCAAATATATATATCCTCCAGATTCATGTATGTACTTGGTTTCAGAGAAGAAATGTCACCAAATAATCTAATCTTAACCCTTGTTGGAGTAGGACTGATTGCTTGGGCTTTTATACTGATGTGGCGCAAAAAACAAGACCTTTTAATGTTTACCTCACTCTACTTTATTTCATTTTTAGCCGTTACTTTTCTTACGCTACATACTTCATGGGGGCAAACTAGATTAATTATGATTTATTTGCCACTTATTTTATTTAGTCTGTTTTATATACTATATTATTATGGGTCAATAAATTCAATGTTGCAATTTATTTTACCTTTGTTCGTAGTTGTTTTGTTTTTTAGTGGTATTTCTGCAACCAGTAAAAAAATAGCGAATCGTCTTCCAATTTTTATTGATAACATGACGGATAACCCTTATGCCGGATATACCTCTGATTGGATGAATTATATTGCCATGAGCAAATGGTGTGGAGAAAATATGCCCAAAGAGGATTATATAGCTTGCAGAAAACCCCCGATGTCATTTGTATTCTCATCAGGAAGAAAGTTTTATGGCATCTATAATGTGCCGGCACAAGATGCTGATTCACTTTTAACTCCGCTTAAACAACAGAAAGTTACTCATATTTTTACTTCAGAACTAAGACTAGACCCGGACCGATATATTGAAAATCAGTATATAAATACGGTGCAGCGTTATATGTATAATATTGTACAAAAATATCCAAATGCATTTGAATTTATGCATCGGGAAGGTGATATAGAAAAATCTGATTTATATAAAATCAATTGGACTTACATAGATTCTTTAAAAAGTGCTATGTTGACAAAGCCTCTTCAACCTGTTTTGACGAAGTAGGTATAATGGAATTTATTTATTTTTGGCTTAGAAATCAATGAAAGAACATCAACCACATCTGGATCTGCCTGAAACTTCGCTTCAACACAGGGAAATAGTATTGTCTAAGCCATTTTTAAAACGAATTCATTCAGATTGGTACAACGAATTTAAAAATTACTCTAAGTCTATAGCCATTCAAGGAGATGTTGTGGAAATTGGTTCAGGCGGGGGCTTTCTTAAAGATGTTTACCCGGAGGTAAAAACTTCTGATATAATTAAGCTTCCTGTTTGTGATATGCAGTTTTCTGCAACTGAAATGCCTTTCGAAAATCAATCCTTGAAAGGGATTTTTATGCTCAATGTTTTGCATCATATTCCCGACAATGAAGCTTTTTTTAAAGAAGCTGAACGCACACTGGCATCTGGTGGCTTTATCTATATGATTGAACCTGCCACTACTTGGTTCTCTAAAATTATCTATAAAAATTTTCATCACGAACCTTTTGATGAAACAGTTAAAGAATGGAAATTTGCCAGCAAAGGTCCACTAAGTGATGCGAATGGTGCATTACCGTATATTATTTTTAACAGAGATGCCGAATTATTTTCAAAAAAATTTCCAGAACTGGAAATAGCCAAAATCACATTTCATACTCCTGTAAAATATTTACTGTCCGGAGGACTTTCAAAGCCTGCATTGCTGCCTTACTTTATGTATGGTGCAGTTGGTTTCGCAGAAATGATCTTGTCTCCCCTTGCTTCTAAATTAGCTTTATTCCAAACTATTATTGTACGTAGAAAATAATTATGAATTTTAACTCGCGCAAGCAAACCATACACCAACATTTTAATGATATTGCACAATCTTACAGGCAATACCGCAAACGCTTTTCTTATTATGGAAAGGATATCATCAATTATTTTAATTTCTTCTTGCAAGATGATTGTTCTGTATTAGAAATTGGATGCGGAAACGGCGAAACGATTGCCAACTTGAAAGGCAGCTATAAAGCCGGTATTGATTTTAGTGAAAATATGATAATAGCTGCGCAAAAGAATTATACAGATGTTGATTTTTATGTGATGGATGCCGAGAATTTGCTCTTGGATAAAAAGTTTGATGTCATTATTTTTAACAACATCATCGGTTACCTCGATAATATTCAGGATGTATTTTATTCCATCAAAAAAAATTGTCATCAACATACACGGATTATTATTTCTTACTACAATCATTGGTGGGAGCCCATCCTGAACTTCGGTGAATGGCTGGGAATCAAAAAGAAATCGCCTCAGCAAAACTGGCTCAACGAACAGGATATCTCCAATTTGTTGTATTTATCCGGATTTGAAACTTACCGCACTAACCGCAGACTGTTATTTCCTGTTTATATTCCGATTTTGTCCTGGCTACTCAATAAATATATTGCAAAATTACCGCTGATAAAATCCTTATGCTTAAATGAATTTATTTTTGCCCGCATTCTTCCTCATGAAACAGAAGAAAGCGTGAAGGAAAAATATTCGGTTTCAATTTGTATTCCTGCCCGTAACGAAAGTGGCAATATCGAGAATGCCATTTTACGTTTGCCTAAATTTGGAAAGCATCAGGAAATTATTTTCATCGAGGGAAATTCTTCAGATGACACTTGGGAAAAAATACAAGAAATTCAGAAAAAATATGCCTCCACGCACGACATAAAAATAGGGCAACAAGATGGAAAAGGCAAAGGCGACGCCGTACGAAAAGGGTACAGTATGGCAACCCAAGACATCTTGATGATATTAGATGCAGACCTGACCGTTCCGCCTGAAGAGCTACCGAAGTTTTATAATGCCATTGCAACAGGTAAAGCAGAATTTATCAACGGATCGCGATTAGTATACCCGATGGATAAAGAAGCCATGCGATTTTTAAATACCCTGGGAAATAAATTTTTTAGCAAGGTGTTTTCTTGGCTGTTAGAGCAACCCATAAAAGACAGTTTATGTGGCACAAAAGTTATGTCAAGACAAGATTATATTGAACTGGCAAACAACCGTGCATTTTTTGGCGATTTTGACCCATTTGGCGATTTTGACTTGCTGTTTGGAGCTTATAAATTAAATCTGAAAATTATTGATTTGCCGGTGCGCTACCGTGAACGTACCTATGGCGATACGAATATCTCGCGCTTTACCAATGGATGGATGTTGTTGCGCATGTGCTGGTTTGCCGCAGGGAAAATTAAATTCTGGTAATTTCAGTTTCTATAAACACAATTTCGACAACTCACTGTCATTATTGCTGAATACATTAAAGTCCACATCAGATGCAATGCCGTTTACATGACCCTTGCAGTTGTGCTGCCAGAAACTCCATTGCTCATTTATACGGGGTGCAAATGCTCTGTTGTAGTGCGCAATCCAGATCGGATAGTCGGGCAATTCATCCTTTACAAACTTATTGTAAAAATCCACGTTGCAATAAATAATCGGTTTTTTGTCGTATTTCGTTTCCAGTGTAGAAATGCAAAGTTTAAGGCTTTGTATAATCTTTGATTTAGACAAATCATTTGTTTCTTCAAAATCGATAACCGGAGCGAAATCCCCTTTTTCCAGAGGTACTGTTTTTATAAATTGCTTCGCCTGCAACTTACCGTTTTTAGCCGGATGAAAATAGAGATATGCACCTCGCTTTATCCCATTTTTTTTACAACGATACCAATTTATTTTAAAGAAGATATCCGTATGTGAGACCCCTTCAGTTGCTTTGATAAAACAAAACTTCAAGCGGATATCTTTATCTTTCATCGTTGCCACCTGTTTCCAGTTTATCCAGCCTTGGTGGCGAGATACATCAATGCCATGCAACTCATAATTGGAAGGAATACGAATGCCGAAATTAGGATAATAGATCTTTCTGTTCCAGATGTAAAACAATATAACGGCAGCAATTAATAGCAGGCTAAATACAAGCAGGATGATGCGTCTATAGCGTTTCATGTGCGACAAAAATAAATGATTTTTAAGTTGTAAAATGTTATCGTTCTATAACTGAGTATGTAATCAACATAAAGAATCCAATTTATTTATCTTATTATCGAATTTGCTTTTTAGTAAAAAGATTGTTTGCTGATAAATAATTTATCAGTCGAGTAGTGCAACACAATATTGACAGTTGAAATTTAATCATGTGTTTAGTGGTAATTTAAATTTCAAAATTTTCCTTACCTTTGTGTCTATACTTTAATAACAAGTTACTTTCAAATGTACAATGTAATCTGCGAATTAAATATTTAAATAGGTTATGCCTTGCAATAAAGGCACAATAATTTATTTATTAATTTTAAAAAGCAGACAATATGAAAATACAAAATTTTTCAGCCGAACCCTTACATACATTATACAATTGGATTCCAAATGGCTTACATGCAGATGAGATAATATTTTTTCCTGATGCTTGTCCCGGCAAATCACCATTGCCTACCGGTACTGTTGCAATAACCAAACAAACTGATTGGCGCAAATTTGCAGTATCTGATTGTGGGTGTGGAATGTTATTAGCAAAATCTAAATATTTACATACTGATTTCGATACAAAGATTTGGGATAAGATATATCTAGACTTGAAGTTGCAAAAAGGCAAGTTAGGTGATTTAGGATCTGGGAACCATTTTTTAGATGCACTTCGTTCTGATCGTGACGATTATCTTTATTTTTTAATACACACCGGCTCTAGAGATGAATCTAAATTAGTAGATCACTTAGTAGATCAGCCCAAGAAATTTGATTTGACATTTGAGTCCGTGTGTAATTGGGCTGCAGATAATAGAAAAGCTGTTCTCAAAATTGTAGAAAAATATTTTGGAAGAACTGAAGTAATCTTAGACAAGAATCATAATCATTTTGAACTTATTGATGATTTTGTAGTAATTAGAAAAGGTGCTGCTAAATTATTACCCGGTGAAATCACTGTCATTCCCTCAAACATGGTGGGAGACGTAGTACTGGTAAAAGGAAAGAACAAAATACAGTCCGTGTATTATTCTATCTGTCATGGTACAGGTAGAACGATGTCTCGGGCAGAAGCAAAATTGGTTTCAGATAATTTCGACTATAATAAACTTCGTACACAAATTTATATTCCTGAAATAATTAAAAATGAATCCATAAAAACAGATGCACCATTTTGTTATCGTGATTTAGATACTTGCTTATTATTAATAGCTGATTTGGTTGACGTGATTCAACGATTTAAGCCATTTGCTTATTTAGGACAAATCTAATAGCGTATGATTTATGGAAAAGAGGCTTTGTATTGAAGCCTCTTGTTTTTATGCAAAAAAAAATGCCCTTGAACTAACGAGTTACAAGGGCGGAGGTTTTGGCACCTGTGATCCCGCTGGGATTCGAACCCAGGACCCATACATTAAAAGTGTATTGCTCTACCTGCTGAGCTACGGAATCTAAATAATCTAAGAGGGTTGAGTAAATAAGCTTAAAAAATTAAACCAATCGACCTTTAGTTCTTAAATTATCCAAAAGTGTGTGCAAAGATAAGGCTTTTTTGCATTTTAACAACCTCTTTCTTTATTTTTTAAGCTATTAACGCTTATTTAAACATCACCCCTTTAACATCTATGCTAACGCCACTCTCTGCCGCCACACTCGTGTCGGCATTTACTAAGGCTACCACCTGACGTTCAGGGCTGTTTAACGGCATCTTGAATCCTTTGTCTTTGATATCCAAATAAACCTCAGCACCGTTATTGTCTTTTATAGTAAACCAACAGCCTTCCGATCGGCAGCTTTTGTCAATTTTGCCAGTTACCTGTGCCTGGTCTAAATGACCTTCAGCTTTAGTCTTGCTAATCAATTCGTCTACACTAATCGGGTTGCTTTCCGTAAATTTCTTACCTAGTGTTTTTACATCGGTCTGACAAGACGTAAAAATGACAGACACGAAAAAAGTTAAAATAAATAATCTCATTTGGTATGTGATTTGTAATTAAAAATCTGGATGATAAAATTACGGAAATTGTATCTTTAACCTATGGGAACGAAAAAACTTAATAAAGCAAACGATAAGAAACCAAAAAGCAAGGTAAAACAAAACTCTATTCTTAAAGAAGATAATAATCTTTCTTTGAAAGAATGGGAGCGGGATATCGTGGTGAAATGCGAGAAAACGGATGAGTACATTTCTCCCGATGAGATAGAACGCACTACCTTTAGCCGCGAAAAGCACTAAGCTGCAAATTCTACTTATCTTTAATTATTCAAATAAAAAAAACCGCACATAACTGCACGGTTTAAAACTAAGATTCTATTTGGTTGGTGTTTATTAACTGTTTAGCATTACCGGCATCACCAGCATCAGCATATCTTCATTTTCTGATAAATCGGTCGGTTTTATAATCCCTGCACGGTTTGGTGTAGAAAGCTCGATATTAATTTCAGGAGAATCTACCGCACTCAGCATTTCCAATAAAAAACGGGCATTAAAGCCAATTTCCATCTCATTTCCTTTATAGTCGCAAGTCAGTTTCTCGTTGGCCTCATTTGAGAAATCCAAATCTTGTGCGGAAACGGTCAGCTCTGAGCCTGCCATGCGCAATACCACCTGGTGAGTGGTTTTGTTGGAGAAAATAGACGTTCTTCGCAAAGAAGAAAAGAAATCATCTTTGTTTACAGAAAGTAAATTCGGGTTTTCTTTCGGAATTACAGCATTATAATCCGGGTACTTTGCATCTATTAGTCTGCATATCAAACTGATATTATCGAAAGTGAAAAAAGCATTTGATTTGTTATACTGCACTTTTACTATAGTGTCATTATTCGGCACTGTTGATTTTAATAAATTCAAAGCTTTTTTAGGAATAATGAATGAAACATCACTGCCTGTAATATCAGAACGGGTAAATTTCACCAGCTTGTGGGCATCAGTAGCTACAAATGTAATTCCGTTCTCATTCAACTGGATAAATACACCTGTCATTGCAGGACGCAATTCGTCATTGCTCACAGCAAACAAAGTCTTGTTCACCCCTTTATTTAAAATAGACGCTGCTAAGTTTACTTCTTCCACATCTTCAGTTGCAGGCTCTTTCGGAAAATCTGCACTGCTTTCGCCACTCAGCTTATATTTACCGTTATCCGTAGTCAGTTCAATAGCATTTGTAGTTTCATCTACTGTTATAGTAATCGGTTGTTCAGGCAATGCCTTTAAACTGTCTAATAATATTTTAGCCGGAATAGCCACCTTAAATTTTTCTTTGGAATCTACTTCCATAGAAACAGACATAGTCGTGTCTAAATCGGTAGCCGTAACGGTCAGGGAATTGGAATTTATATCAAATAAAAAATCTTCCAGAATGGGCAATACGGTATTGGTACTGATTACACCACTTATTTTTTGCAGATTTTTCAATAACTGCCCTGCGGAAACAACAAATCTCATACTTCGTTTTTTTGCAAATTTACATAAAACGGCATAATATAATATGCAACGAAAGCCTTATCTTTCGACAATATGTGTATAAGTGTTTATAACACAAAATGATAGATTCAAATCTCCATGAAAATCGCTGTTAATACAAGATTTCTGATTAAAGATGCCTTAGCAGGAATTGGGACTTATACACAAGAACTATTTAGCCGTGTGGTGAAGCTCATGCCCGAACATCAGTTTTATTTTTATTTCGACAGAAAGTTTGATGATGCGTTTATTTACAGCGAGAATATCGTGCCGAAGATGGTATTTCCCCCTGCCCGGCATGCCTTATTGTGGTATGCCTGGTTTGAATATGCCATTCCCTATCGACTTAAACAAGATAAAATAGATTTGTTTGTCTCACCTGACGGGTATTGCTCGCTATCTACTAATGTCTCACAACTACTAACCATCCATGATCTGGCATTTGAACATTACCCTCAGTTTATCCCAAAAATAGTGGCAGACTATTACAAAAAATATACGCCACAGTTTTGCAAAAAAGCCGATAAAATAATTGCCGTTTCTGAATACACAAAAAATGATATTATCAATCAGTATAGTATCTTTTCAGACAAAATAGAGGTTATCTATAATGGCGTAGATTTTAAAGAAATCAACACCGGAAGTAAGCCTGGAATACGTATTGATTTCCCTTATTTTATTTTTATCGGTACTTTTCACCCGCGTAAAAATATACTTCGATTGCTTAAAGCATTTAATGCTTATAAACATAGTAAAAGTAATCAAATGAAGCTCTTGCTGATAGGTAGTGATGGATGGATGAATGAAGATTTACTGGATTATTTGGAAAATATGGTCGCCAGACAAGAGGTAATCTGGATAAAAAACTGCCAACGAGAGGAAATCTATCAATATTTAAGTTGTGCTGCGGCTATGATTTACCCCAGTTTGTTTGAAGGTTTCGGTATTCCGATTATTGAGGCTATGCATTGTGGCATTCCTGTGGCTTGTTCCAATACTTCTTGCCTGCCCGAAATTGCAGGAGACGCCGCTATTTATTTTAATCCGGAAAATGAAGATGAGATAAA
>DAOQII010000020.1:0-16881 GCA_035339455.1 Chitinophagales bacterium | reverse complement strand
TGAAAAACTGCTTACTGAAGTATTTGTTCGGGTAATACCGGTCGTAGCATTCCCGGATGGGTCAATACTCGCCAGACAAAATTCAATTTGCACATCTGCAATCAGTGAGAAAAATGGATGGTTGCTGGGTAGTAAATCGGAATTCAGCTTTCTGAAATCTTTATTTAGTGCACTTATTTGTGACTGAATTTGCGCATCGCTGATATTTTGTACAGTAGTATTATACACCACATGTACCACAACCGGTATGGTAATGATTACCTGTTCGTTTTTGTTTGCAGACTGGTTGGCTTTTAATATTTGTATTAATGTATTAATGCGCTCCTTTTCATTACTGATTTCTGGATGCTGTTGCAATAAAGTCAATTGATGAGTATGAGTAGCACATTTTTCGGGCATTTGCTGTGCCAAAGCGTACGATACAACACTAAAAATTACTGCAAAAAAGACCCGGATCATAATGTAGGAATAAATGTATGAAATAGATTTTGATTTAATCTGATTTTTCAGTCAAAAAATTATCACAAACACATATTAAGCATAGTTCGGGTTTAGAAAAATATGGTGAAAAAAGTTGATTGCACATTTTTTCCTCCAATGTAACAAGGAGGAGGAATTAAAAGGAGGAGCTTCCATGTGAAAAATCAACTATTCTTAAATTGAAACACTTATCCCAAACCCGAGTTAAAAATGCCAATTTGGCAATAATGTTTAGCATAAATTTCCGGTCAAATTACCAAATCTTTATTTATAGACTTCTTTTTTCGTAATATTTTGATAAAAAAGCGTTTAATCGTAATTTTGCGCAGATTTAAAAAAGATAACCTTTCAAATTTATGGCAAACATAGGTAGAATTACCCAAATCATCGGTCCGGTTGTAGACGTTACTTTTGCCGGAGAAAACTCCAAACTTCCTGAAATATTAAACGCTTTAACTGTTAAAAAAGATGACGGTACGGAAGTCGTTTTGGAAGTACAACAACATCTTGGCGAAGACACAGTGCGTACGGTAGCCATGGATGCTTCCGAGGGTCTGACTCGCGGAGCTGAAGTAACAGATACCGGGGATCAGATTAAAATGCCTGCTGGTGAGGCTATCAAAGGTCGTTTGTTTAATGTCATCGGCAATGCCGTTGACGGTATTGGTGAAGTGAGCAAAGTAGGTGGATATTCTATCCATCGTAAACCACCTAAATATGAAGATTTGGCCACGACCAAAGAAGTATTATTAACAGGTATCAAAGTAATCGACTTGATTGAGCCCTATGCAAAAGGTGGTAAAATCGGTTTGTTTGGTGGTGCAGGTGTAGGTAAAACCGTATTAATCATGGAGTTGGTAAATAACATTGCCAAAGGTCATGGTGGTTTATCTGTATTTGCCGGTGTGGGTGAGCGTACGCGTGAAGGGAATGACTTATTGCGTGAGTTCTTGGAATCTGACGTAATTAAATATGGTGAAGCCTTCAAACATTCTATGGAAAAAGGCGACTGGGATTTATCAGCTGTTGACAAAAATGCATTGCTGGAGTCTAAAGCTACCTTGGTTTTCGGACAGATGAATGAGCCACCGGGAGCACGTGCTCGTGTTGCATTATCAGGATTGACCATTGCAGAGCAATTCCGCGATGGTGATGGTGAGGGAAAAGGTAAAGACATCTTATTTTTCGTAGACAATATCTTCCGATTTACACAAGCAGGTTCTGAAGTGTCTGCATTATTGGGACGTATGCCATCTGCGGTAGGTTACCAACCTACCTTGGCTACAGAAATGGGTTTGATGCAAGAGCGTATTACCTCCACTAAAAATGGTTCTATTACATCTGTGCAAGCAGTTTATGTACCGGCTGACGACTTAACAGACCCGGCTCCGGCTACTACATTTGCCCACTTGGATGCAACTACGGTATTAAGCCGTAAAATTGCCGAGTTGGGTATTTATCCTGCGGTTGACCCATTAGATTCAACATCTCGTATTCTTGACCCACAAGTATTGGGTGAAAGACATTATAATACTGCACAACGCGTGAAAATGATTTTGCAACGCTACAAAGAGTTACAAGACATTATTGCTATCTTGGGTATGGATGAGTTGAGCGAAGAAGATAAATTGGTGGTACACCGTGCACGTCGTGTTCAGCGTTTCTTATCTCAGCCTTTCCACGTGGCAGAGCAATTTACGGGCTTAAAAGGAGTATTCGTTCCAATAGAAGAAACACTCAGAGGCTTCGAAATGATTATGGACGGTGAAGTGGATGAATATCCGGAAGCAGCATTCAACCTCGTAGGTACTATAGATGATGCCATCGAAAAAGGTAAAAAATTATTAGCGGAAGCGAAATAAAAATGGTAAACGGTAAATGCTGAATGATGAATATTATTCATTGAGCATTCAACTTTAAACTCAAATTAAAATGACATTAGATATCCTTACACCAGAGCAAAGTTTATTTTCCGGAACAGCGGACAGAGTACAATTGCCGGGCATCAATGGCAAATTTGAAGTGTTGGACAACCATGCACCAATGATTGCAACCATAAAAGAAGGCAAAATAAAAGTAACGACCGGAAATAATAAGCAAGAAATAAAAGTAAAAAGCGGTATCGTGGAAATTTTGAAAAATAAAGTTTCTGTGTTAGTTGAAGTATCAGCTGAAGAATAAGATTTAACTAATTTTACAATATCAACGGGAAACAAAATAAGTTTCCCGTTTTTTATTTTCAGCAAGCGCAATTCTTGTTATCTTACAGCAAAATGAAACAGCAACTTATCGCAGGCAGAAACCCCGTTTGGGAATTGGTACAATCGAATACGGAAGTAGAGAAAGTGCTGATTTCAAAAAGTGCACATGGTGATATCATCAAACAAATTATAGAAACTTGCCGCGAAAAAAATATTTATGTACAATTCGTACCAGAAGTTAAAATTCAGTCTTTATCAAAAGCGAATCACCAGGGCATACTGGCTTTTACTTCTTTAATTCAGTATTTCGATGTTCAGGAAATTATTGACTTTATTTTTGACAAAGGAGAAAATCCGTTATTGCTTATTTTAGACGGCATTACCGATATCCGAAATGTGGGCGCAATTGCACGCACGGCTTTGGGATTGGGTGTGCATGCCATCATCATCCCCAAAAAAGGAAGTGCGAGTATCAATGATGATGCTGTTAAGATATCCAGCGGAGCATTGCTGAAAATTCCGGTTTGTCGGGTGGATCAGTTGAGTACTACCGTAAAAGACATAAAAAATAATGGCATTACTTTAATAGGCTTAGATGGTCAGGGTAAGAAATTTATTGCAGACACAGAATTAAATAAACCACTTGCGTTAATTGCAGGTGCAGAGGACGAAGGCATCTCCAAAGATGTACAAAAACTGCTGGACGAAAAAGTAAAACTACCCATGTCTGAAGAATTAGAATCCTATAACGTATCCGTAGCCACTGCTATAGCCTTATATGAAGTCTACAGTGGGAGAATGAAATAGTAATTGTTTGAATTAGATTTATACACTAAACTAATAAACAGTCCTTTCGTTTCTTATTCAAAATCGCAAAATAAATATTTAATACCCAGAGAAAGGGTTTACTCTGTTTATTAAAATGAAAACTCCACTTTCTGAAAGGAAGGTCTTGCAATGGAATCTACTTTTTCAGGCAACCATTTTGGTCCTCTTTTTATATATTCTATTAATGCACTTTTTATTTTATCATCATCCTTAGTGATTTCGGAAATTACAACATTACTTATGTTCCCATCTGCTAATACAGTAAATGTTGCTTGCACATGATATTGCTTCTTCCTGTCTTTCTTTGGTTTTGCTATTACTTTAGTGGCATTAGATAGATAATATTGAAGTGAATCAAAACCACAAAGAGGGTATGCCTTTGATATTATTGGGGTAGTAGTCGATTCAGCGTTTGTTAATTTAAAGGTGATCGGAATTACGAAAAATACTCTTACAGGTTTGTTTCTCTGAGTGCCGGGATTCCATTTGGGCATTAATCCAATCACTCTAATTGCTTCTTCTGCACAACCACCACCAACATTATCTTTTAGTACTATTGGATTTTTAATAGAACCATCCGTATCCACATAGAATTTGACAATTACCTTCCCTTCCAATGCATTTTCATGAGCAATTATTGGGTATCTAATGTTTTTACTCAAGAAGTTAGTTAATGCATATTGACCACCCGGAAAGGAGGGCATCACCTCTGATCTGTCATAAATCTCCAACTCAGTACTATCTTTCTTTAATTCTGTATTGCCGGAGAATACAAACGAAGAACTAAGCAAGCAGAGTGCTATCAATAAATATTTCATCTTTATTTTTGTAACAAATATAATCAAATATTACTATTACAAGATAAAATCCAGGAAAAGTAACAGCTGTTTTAAGCAATCGGCGGTGGGCCTATCGGTGGCGGAACGGAATTGAGTATAGTGCCCAGTTCTGCTAATGTTTCTGCTTTTGCCCATGCTGCCATCCCGGCTTTCCAAACCAGTGTTTCTTTGGTGAGTTGACCGCCTTGTGCCATTTGCTGTAATTGCGGTATATCGAATGGTCCCGTTTGCTGCCCATTTTGTGCTACAAATATTTGCATCACAGGAGGCGGAGTATTGCTGTTTTGTTGGGCATTTTGCATAGTGCTACCCATAATATTGCCCATGCCCATGCCCACAAATGCACCAGCCATGCCACCGCTTTCGGCAGCTTTTTCAATGCCTTTTGCGGTTTTGTATTGTGTCAGTTTTTGCATGTCTATCTTATCCAGTCGGGATAATTCAAAAATCTCTTTTTTGATATCATCCGGCATAGAGATATTTTCAACTAAAAGCGATGTTACTTTTAAGCCGTACTGGTCGAAATCGTCGGAAAGTTTTTCCGCACCGAATTTTGAAAGTTCGTCAAGGTTAGCGGCAAACTGCTCAATCTTGATATTACTTTCTGCAAAAGCATCTGTCAGTTTTGATACAATTAAAGTGCGCAGCTGATTATTGATTTCTTCGGTAGTAAATTCTCCGTCCGTTCCCACAATTTCTTTAAAGAATTTTTCGGCATCTACCACACGGAAAGAATAATTGCCAAACGCACGGATTTCTATCATACCGAAGCGATTGTCATTTATCGTAATCGGGTTTTTTGTACCCCATTTTTGGTCAGTAAATTGTTTGGTGTTTACATAAAAAACATCCGCCTTGAAAGGAGAATTGAAACCATATTTCCATCCTCGTAGCGTAGTCATTATCGGCATATTGGCGGTGGTAAGTTCATATCTGCCAGGCTGAAAAACATCGGCTATTTTACCTTCATTCAGAAAAAGTGCAACTTGTGTTTCGCGAACGGTAAGTTGCGCCCCGTATTTTATCTCATTTTGATATCGCGGAAATTTCCAAACGATAGTGTCTTGTGTATTGTCTGTCCATTCGATAATATCAATGAACTCATTGCGCAGTTTATCAAATATGCCCATAATCTTGATTTTTGAATTGTATAAAAATAAGCATTAAAATAGTTCTGTTATAACAAAAAACTGAAAATAAAAGTTCCACAGTTTATTTTGCATACCGTCAGATGTTTCTGTGTTGTCGTATGTTTCCATTCTATGTGAAAAAGAAATAAATACTTAATTAAGGTCGAAAGACCTGACTGCACACGGATAAATCTAACACACAAGAGCTTATTAAATCAACAAACTATTAAACTACTTAACCATTAAACTATTTAACTACCTTATTATATCCATACACCAGCAGTGCCAATAAAAGAATAAAAATGAAAACCAATGATTTTACGCTTCCTAAAAAGAAGACACCCACATGGAAATTCAGATTATACAAAACCAAAGAAAAAATAAAAGCAACTGCAATTAAGACAAACACTCCCGATAATCGTTTGAAGCCCGGAATTAAATCAAAAGCTATGGTTCGTTTTATCAGCAACAGCGTAACAATCATGGATGTAAGTGGCAGAAAATAAGCTAATACATCCACTTCCAGAAAATTTCCTTTTAAAAAGAAAAAAGTATAGAGGATAAGAATAACCGAAATTACACCCGGAATACAACTTAAATAAACTAAAACCGAGTAGAGGTATTTCAGATTAGAATTTGGGATATCCTCTTTTTTAAACATGAATGAAAATAAAATAGCCAGAAGTGGAGGGATGCCTAACAAAATGATTACCATTTTCGGGTGCGCCGATATTTCCTGAATTAAATCTTGAGTAGTCATAGGGATATAAAAAAATAAAAGTAGGGATATTTTCATAAATAGCCTACTTCCTGCTTTATATATCATGCCTGATTGCCTGAGTTCGGTAAAAGTAATTAAAAAAAATAGTTGATTTTTTTTAAGAACCACCACCTTTTAATTCCTCCTCCTTGTTAAGTTGGAGGAAAAAATGAGAAATCATCTATTTTATCTCATTATTTTTTAAACCCGAAGTCTGGTCTGATATGTTGTAAAAATGTACTAATTTGTCGGCGGAATCATGCAATCTGCTACATGGAATAATACCCGTAATTTTTTATCTAAACTTACTTTATACAGAGTTTGGAATATGCTGTTGATTTATTTATCCTATTATTTTTCCAAAGCTTTTAAAAAAAACATACGAGCGGGTTTGCCTTTTGCCGTAGCATTTGAACCCACTACATCCTGCAATTTGCGTTGCCCGGAATGCCCCAGTGGCTTGCGTTCGTTTACACGCCCAACGGGAATGCTGGATACGGGCTTCTTTAAAAAACAAATAGATGCCATCTCCGAACATACCCTTTATCTCACGTTTTACTTTCAGGGTGAGCCTTATTTGCACAGAGATTTTTTAGAGATGGTTGGCTATGCGAATGCTAAGAAAATCTATACTTCCACTTCAACCAATGCGCATTATTTAAGCAAAGCCAATGCAATAAAAACGATAGAAAGTGGTTTAGACCGTCTGATTATTTCAATAGACGGCACTACACAGGAAACGTATCAGCAATATCGCATTGGAGGACAACTGGAGAAAGTACTGGAAGGCGCACGCAATATTATACAAGCTAAAAAGGAATTAAATGCTGCAACACCACATGTCGTTTTTCAGTTTTTAGCCGTAAAACCCAACGAACACCAAATTGCGGATTTGTACAAATTAGCGGATGATATTGGAGCGGATGAAGTATTGTTGAAAACGGCGCAGGTATATGATTATGAAAACGGTAATCCGCTGATACCCGAAAATGAAAAGTATTCGAGATATAAAAAGACGGCAACAGGAAAATATGTATTGAAAAATACGCTGGATAACCATTGCTGGAAGATGTGGCACAGTTGTGTGATCACCTGGGATGGCAATGTTGTACCTTGTTGCTTTGACAAAGATGCGCAACATGTGTTCGGCAATCTCTCGCAACATACATTAACAGAAATCTGGAACAATCAAAAGTATCAGCAATTCAGAAACCGATTGATACAAAGCCGTAAGAGTATTGATATCTGTACCAATTGCTCAGAAGGATGTGAGGTGAATTTCAGCCTTGAATCATATTGAAAACATAGAAATTAATCGAGATGTTGTATCTCCACTATTTTCAAATTAGAGCCAAATAGTATCTGTGTGTTTTGATTTTTAAAATAATAGTCAAGCTGAATTGTCCCATGGTGTAAAGAGTCGTATCTTCCAATCTCATAGATAGCATCGGGTTGCCGCCCCATTGTTTTTATGGTTTGCTCTATGCTCATTCCAGATTTTAACAGATAAGACCTGTCTGGCAAAGTGTTGTTGTTACAACTAATTAAATTTAGTAATATAATTATATAATATATAAATTTAATGCATGCTATTGTTTGGTTCTTATTATTTTGCCTCATGTAATAATAAATGTAAACACAAATATCATAATAATTGACATGATAAATACTATTTCATATTTATGTTTATCCGAATATAGCTTCTTTAACTCATCACTATAATTATTATATGCAGAACTGTCGAATTGTTTGAGAAAAATAGTAATCGGAAAATATTCTATAAAATCATAATCGAACATATACTTTAGACCATTTATAGTATGTTCAAGTATTATATTCATATTTTTTACACTATTTTTATATGATTTTATTCTAAAATACTGACGCATACTTAATAGCCATCCTATCCCAGTAGATATGTATGAAATAATAATTAGTAAGGAAAGTGTATTATAAATCATATATTATAGATATTTTATACTAGTAACAATCTGGATCAAAAGATTTTATACCTTGTTCAGGCTTATCTTGCATTTCACTTTCATAGCCTGTAAAAGGGATTGTGAGTGGTTTAATAGTGGCTTTTAGTTTGTTAACATTTACATTAGCAAGGGTTTCAAGTTTGTTGGATACAAACCAACAAAGGCGAACGTAGTGAGCTAGCACGGCACAAGAAGCTATCGCCTACTCCTGCGCCTCATTCTTGCGCCAGTTTTTATTTTTTCTGACATACTTGGACGAGGTGGGGATCATTCTTCCAAATTTGACTATTATCTATTGCATTATATGGGCTTTGCCAAGGTTGCAATTTAAACTTAGGGTCAATACTAAACCACCTGCCTAACCTAGCATCATATCCTAGATGAAGTGTTGTGTATTGATTTCCAGTTCCTTTCACCTCGTCATCTTTTTCCATACCGTTAAAGCCATAGCGGTATTTATTCAAAGAACTATAAGATGGCAAGTTATAATTTTTATTCGGCATTTGCATACCAAACGGGTAATAATTTTGTGCACTCAGTACTTTGGCTGTATAGCTGCCTCCGGTATATGTTTTTACATCGCAAAAGGTAGCCATCACGTAGCCCTGGTGGTTGCTCTGCTCATACTGGCGGCGTGCCAAATATTGCACATAGGTGCCATAAAGTGAGCCAGGTATTGTTAACTTTTTACACAAAATATAACAGTCCCGGTCTGCCGACAGGCAGGCAAGTACGTCCCCGCTTATACCTACGCCGCATACTTTTTCCGATAATTCGGGATAGTTTTTATTTTTTTAATTTTATCATACTTGTGCTAATTGGGGGTCGGGCGCACGCTCGATTCTTGTCTCAATTACTGAGAAAATTAAGTATTTGGGAATGGCGCTAAGTGCTTTTTTATTTTTTCAGTTTCAAAAACTGCATTATCTTTTTAAACTGCATTTTTTGCCGGTTATTCGTAAATTAATTTCTCAATTCATTGCTTTTAAACAAATTTATTGTTCGATATAAATGTGCCACGAACATCGTGACACATCTATCTTTGACTTATGCTGCTTCGAAACTATTTGCACAGTCAATCTTTACTAACCAATCAATATTCAATAATGTTTTTTCTCATTTATCGGATTTGTGTTACTAAAATATTAACGAAAGGATTTTAGAGGCAATTTTCTTACATTTGCTACACGCAAAATTATCAACAATGAATGAACAAGGCGTCAAGAACCCTTCTGCTGACCTTAGCAAATTGGGCTTTTCTAAAACCACCGCACTTTGGAACTTATCTCGTGAAAATCTGATACAAAAAACCCTCGACCTCGATCTCGGCGTGCTGAATGATACAGGAGCTCTCTGTGTAAACACCGGAAAATTCAAGGGGCGCTCTCCCGCTGATAAATTTACTGTAAAAGATGAACTGACCGAAAATGCTGTGGACTGGAACAAAATCAATCAGCCATTTTCACCGGAAAAATTCGATGCGCTACAAGAAAAGGTAGTCGCTTATCTGGATAGTTTACAGCAAATTTTTGTAAGAGACGTAAAAGCTTGTGCCGCTCCGGAGTATACCCTCGGCATTCGTGTAGTTACAGAAACACCTTGGGCTAATTTATTTGCCGACAATATGTTCCTGCGTTTGGATGATGCACAAATCCAAACGGCAGAGCCGGAATGGCTAATCCTGAATGCTCCCGGATTTTTAGCCGATGCAACCGTTGACGGGACTCGTCAGGGAAATTTCTCTATCATTAATTTTACCAAGAAAATAGTATTGATAGGTGGTAGCGCCTACACCGGAGAAATCAAAAAAGGTATTTTTACCGTATTGAATTTCGAATTACCGCATCTCAAAAATGTGCTGAGCATGCACTGTTCTGCCAATATCGGCGATGGTGGAGACACAGCCTTGTTTTTTGGCTTGTCGGGCACAGGAAAAACCACTCTCTCCGCCGACCCAAACCGTAAATTGATTGGCGATGATGAGCATGGCTGGAGTGATACGAGCGTATTTAATTTTGAAGGCGGATGTTATGCCAAATGTGTGGATCTGACAGAAGAAAAAGAGCCGGATATTTTCCGTGCTGTTAATCACGGAGCCTTATTAGAAAATATTGAGTTTTATCCAGGAACAAATACTGTCGATTATGCCAATATTTCCCAAACGGAAAATACCCGAGTTTCTTACCCTATCTATCATATACATAATATTGCAGTACCTTCAGTGGGGGGTGTGCCTAAAAATATTTTCTTCCTGAGTTATGATGCTTTTGGGGTATTGCCTCCAATCAGCAAATTAACATCGGCACAAGCTATGTACCTGTTTATTTCAGGTTACACATCTAAAGTAGCCGGAACAGAAGAAGGTGTAGTAGAACCGCAAACCACGTTTTCAGCTTGTTTTGGAGCGGCATTTCTGCCTTTGCATCCTGCAAAATATGCGGCTATGCTGGGTAATAAATTGGCACAAAGTCATGCTAATGTATGGTTGATTAATACCGGTATGACAGGAGGTGCTTATGGTGTTGGAAAACGAATGAGCCTGAAATATACCAGAGCGCTGATAACTGCTGCACTAAGCGGAGAGTTGGATGCGGTGAGCTATGAAACACTGCCTATCTTTGATTTGCAAATTCCGGTAACTTGCCCGGGTGTGCCGGCAGAAATTTTGAACCCGAGAAACACTTGGGCTGACAAAGATGCGTACGATGCAAAAGCCAAAGAACTGGCACAAAAATTCAATCATAATTTTGAAAAATATGCATCTGAAGCAAGCGCAGAAATTTTAGCTGCGGCTCCGAAAGCGTAAGAATTAAATTTTTTCGATTATTTGTTTTAATTTGTGCTGAATATTATGCACTCTTTTGTACGCTATTTATTTTTATGTTGCTTTAGCATCCTTTGTACTTATGCGGCAATTGCACAAGAGCAAACCGACTATAAGGAAATAATTAAAATAGACGGATTAAAATTCAAAAAAAACATAATAGCAGTAAACGCACTTGCAGATGTAGAATTTGTAAAGCCGATGCAAATCAGCTATGGACTTTCCATTTCAGGGGCTTATCGCTTCTTTTACAAACCTAAGTTGAATAAAGGCACGAGCGAGTATAACCCCAAAATAATAGAACGCGAATTGTTTTTACGACCTGCATTTGGGTATATCTATCGCAAACGATATAATACAGGCATCTTTTTTATTCCGGAATTAACTTATCGGCATACGTTTAATGTAGGTATTTTTTCAGAGGTCAGCTTTGATGCCGGATATATGTACACCAAATTAAATGCTCCTGTTTATGAACGTCAGGCAGATGGCACATTCAAAAAAGTATCTTTTGGTTATCACAATTTGCTTTTGGGTGGCAAAGTAGATTTTGGTTATGATTTTTCTAAAAAGACGGATGCACCATTGGATATACATTTGGGATGCAATTTATTATACCGTTATCCCAATAATGGCAGATGGGTGCGACGCCTTATATTTGAAGTGGGAATAAGTTATGTAATCAGAAAAAAATCAGAATGAAAATGAGGTTGCATACATATATCATAGGTTTTATCCTGCTCTTAATATCATGCAAAAAGGAGGCTAAGGTAGCTTCAGGGCAACTGGATAATTACTATTTCGTAAAAGTTGGAGATGTTGCATTGCCAGTTCGAGTGTGTGGTAACATTAATTCGGATATTGCCATTGTGTTTAATCATGGTGGTCCCGGCGGAAGTGCTCAAGGCGAACGGGCTTATGCTTATTGGAAAGAAATAGAGAAGTACTATAAAGTAGTCTATTGGGATCAACGAGGTTCCGGATTGACCCAAGGAAATACGGACCCCGGCACAATTACCATTGAACAATTTTCAGAAGATTTAGATAATATCGTAGATTTTACCAAGCAAGTAGTAAAGGCTGATAAAATATTTATTCATGGAATCAGTTGGGGCGGAGGCTTAACTACTTATTATTTATTAGATACACTCCATCAAAAGAAAGTTAAGGGTGCAATAGTAGAAGCACCTGCCTATGATTTAAAACATGGCATCATGCAGTTATCGGTAAACTGGCTTTTACAACGAGCAGACTCTATGCTTGCTTTGCACGTAAATGATGCCTACTGGCAAAATGTAAAAGATATTTACGCAGCCTATCCTGCCATAACTAATGTCCACATGTTTCAGCAACATTTGTCATTTCTGGGACAAGTAAACGGCATAGTTTATAATACATCAAATCTCGCTGCCCAGGCGATTACTTTGCCAAAATATGAAAGCTTTGTGGGTTCGTACAATAGCATGTTTACCATCAATCACTTGTCTTATAATCAGGCTTCACTTTTTGAAATGGACTTAACCGATCAGCTCTATAAAATCAAAGTTCCATTATTGTTGATTTGGGGTCGAAAGGATGGTCTGTTGCCATTTGATAATTTAGCCCAAAAGTATGCGGATAATTACGGTGGATCGGATATTAAATTTGAACCTTATCGGTATGATGTTTCAGCACATTTACCACACGCTGAGCAATATCAGGAATTTCAGATAGATGCACTCAAATTTATTGAATTACACAAATAAAGGGCAACTAAATTTTTTCAAACTTAGTATAAGGTACTAATACCTCCGGTATTGTAATGCCATCTGCTGTTTGATAATTTTCTAAAATGGAAGCCATAATACGAGGCAAGGCTAACGCGCTCCCATTTAAAGTATGAGCTAAACGCTTTTTATTGTCATTGTCTTTTAAGCGCAGCTTCAGACGATTAGCCTGAAAGGTTTCAAAATTAGAAACAGAGCTCACTTCGAGCCATTTTTTTTGTCCGGCTGAATACACTTCAAAATCATAAGTCAGAGCAGACGAAAAAGTCATATCGCCTCCTGATAATCTCAAAATGCGATAAGGCAATTTAAGCGATTTAAGCAGCCCCTCTACGTGTTGCAACATTTCTTCTAAAGCTTTATAAGAATTTTCCGGCTTTTCAATACGCACAATTTCCACCTTATCAAACTGATGCAGACGATTTAGGCCGCGCACATCGCTACCGTAGCTTCCGGCTTCTCTGCGAAAACAAGGGGTATAACCCACATTTTTTATGGGCAGATTTTTTTCATCTATAATGACATCCCGGTAGAGATTGGTAATGGGTACTTCAGCAGTAGGAATCAAATACAAATCATCTATACCGATATGATACATTTGCCCTTCTTTATCCGGAAGTTGTCCCGTACCAAATCCGGAATCGCGGTTGACTACATGCGGCACCATCACTTCTGCATAGCCGGCTTCAGTTGCTTTATCTAAGAAAAATGCAATCAACGCACGTTGCAATTGCGCACATTTTCCTTTATAAACCGGAAACCCTGCTCCTGTGATTTTATTGCCTAATTCAAAGTCGATTAAATCATATTTCTTAGCCAGTTCCCAATGGGGCAAAGCACTTTCGGGCAATGACGGGAACTCACTAACAGAAAATGTGATTTCATTATCTTCAGCGCTGTTTCCTTTTGGAACAATAGCATTCGGAAAATTGGGCAACAAAACCAGCTTTTCAAACTGCGCTGCAACTATTTTATCATGTTGAGATTCGGCTTCATCTATTTGTATTTTCAAATCGGCAATTTGAGCTTTCAACTTCTCTTCCTGCGCTTTTGCTTCAGCTAATGCATCACCGCTCAGTCCTTTTGATTTGCCCATTAACGCACCAATTTCTTTTGAAATCGTGTTGCGTTGCGACAAATAATTATCTAAACTTGTTTTTAATTTTTTGCGTTCTTCTTCCATTTCCAATATTTCATCTACCAGATGAATATCCTTGAAATTTTTGTGTGCAATTCTTTCTTTTGCAAAGGCGGTATCCTGTTTCAGTTGTTCTATCGTCAACATACGCTGATATTTGGCATAAAGATAAAAAGAACAACACTGAAAGTAGAATTATGTAATTATAAACGAAAATGGGAGAGAGTTGGATTTGTCGGACGATATTAGTTCTTATGTAATTGAAGCAGCACGTCATTCCGAGCGTCCGCCTGCTGCGAAGCGGACAGACAGAGAGGAATCCCATACAACTTGGCACACGTCATTCCGAAAGTAGTGAGGAATCTCTTTGCATTGGACATCTGCATACAAACTGGGAGCTCTCACTACGTTCGAGATGACGTGTAAAAAATGGATAACCGCATCTGGTAAGCCGGATTATTCCTTTTTTAGCCTGTATAAAAACATTTCTCTGTATGTGGCAGCTGTATCTGTTGCTATATATTTACGCATGTTCGTAATTAAGGAGCTATCACCTAAAAGAATAAAATCTGCCTTGTGCTGTTTCAAAACTTCATCTATAGTATTATACGCAGTGTAACCCTTCCGGTGAATTTGATTGAGTGTAATATTGGTAGAGATGTCGGGCAATATCAAAACCATTTTATCTTTCGTAACCCCATTTTTTTCGAGAAAATATTGAAATCCCGATGACGATAGAACGGCATTTGGACGATTGTCTTTCAGTTTTTCATGTATATAATAGTTGCAAAAAACAAGATTGGGAATTAGAAAAAGAAATAAAGCTGTATGCGAAAAAATATTTTCGGCATAAAATTTTTTATAAAGCAGGAGCAAGGAGATTAAGAAAAATAAAACAAACACATAAAAAGCAACATAGTAATATTCATGTCTGATCATGCGTTGAAAATAAAGTAATATATATAGCGTGGTAAACAAAAATGAATAGAGCAACAATAGCCGTAATTCCGGATGTAATTTATTTTTATGCTTCCATAACAATGCACTTGCTATTATCAATAAAACAGAAGTTGTAGGCCAAAAATAATTCTTACCCCAAGACATCGTCATGCGCCAGATACATAATCCAATCTCATACACACTGAGTTTCCAAATGGGATAAATACCTAAAAAATAATACGTGTCGTGGTGCTGTGCATTATACCATTTTGCATAAGCATACCATGCAACAGGAATCAGTGCAAACAAGCACAAACTAAAAAGACTGCTGAATTTAGCTTCTTTTTTGTAAGCAAATAAATAGATAAACAAGATGGCAAAGTTGAGCAACTGGCTTGCTTTCAACAAAACAGAAAAAACAAAAAATACCAGAGCCAGTAGAAAAATTACTTTAGACTTCCTGCCTTCGCTGTAGAAAAAAAAAGCCCACCCGATATAAGCAAAACTCAATGCCGGAACATCAGACAAAAAATTATTGCCATAAAAAACCAACAGTGGCGAAGTAAACAAGAGTAAGGAGGGAAGCAAAGCAAGCAATTCATCCTGTAAAAAATAAAATGCAATAAAAAATACCGCAATAACACCCAGAATAAAAATGAAACTATCTATCACACGCAGGGCATAAGTTGGGTCGGAAAATTTTGCGGCGATATAATATAATATCGGAAACTCACCGGCGCATTTCCCTTGCTCCGATTGCAGATTATACGTTTCGGGCTGAAAAAATGGCAGCTTGTTTTCTTTGAAATTATTGACCATCGCCATACAATCCGACTGCCGCCAAATATGCGAGCCTTGCGGAGGCAGTTTCCAAAAAAACGGGAAATTATATATCCAAAAAAAGACAAAAAGCACTATGGTTAACAAAAAAATACTGCCTCGGTTTGGAGTTGACATACGCATAAAAATACGTTTTTTAAGTGGTGTGTTGCTCAATAATTTCCAAAACCTCAGCGTAATAGTCTGTGTTAAACAAACAATCTTCGCTCTCTCTTTGACAGCGAATTTGAATACCATAAGGACGAACAATAGTTAACCATGCATTCAGCATTTCTGGTTCAACAGGAGCTTCCAAAAATACTTTGTGCTGCTGAATAAAATCCAATACAGCCTTGTCTGCTAATTGTTTATTATTTAGCGATAAAATAAAATAATCTGCTGATCCGGTTACCTTTTGAATTTCGTTATAATCAATTTGTATAAATTTGGAAAAATCCATCAAATCTTTATCCGGATGCGCAAACGGAATTTGTATTTCTTGCAGAGAAAGTTGTTGTACTAAGTAAGCAATTTCAGCTTGATTTTGATGTATGCCGAATTCGCCAACCAGTATGGGTTTATACAACCACTGAGTAATATCTTTCACCTCATTTACAGTAACAGCATTAGGATTTAAACTATCCAAACTGAAGCCAAAATAATCTACACCAAATGCACTGAAAAAACGAGCATCTGACAAGTTGCTGATATGTGCAATTTTAATTTTCATATCCTGTTTGCTGTGTTCAAGTTAAAGTAAGTAGAGTGATTAAACTACTTTTTGTTCTTTCCCTTTATACGAAATAAAATAAAATCCTTCGATAGAAAAAATAAGCAGCAAGAAGGCTCCCAGCTGATGCAATACGCCCAGCACAACCGGTATACTGCCTTGCGAATTTAGCAATGTGAAAATACCAAGCAATAGTTGTATGCCCACCATAATAAGTAGCAACCAACGGGTGCGCTGAAACTCAAAGATATCGTTCCATTTTTTTGTTATAAAGAAAAGGAAAATTACCCAAATAAAAATCAGGTAGGCATTGGTGCGGTGCAGAAACTGAAATAATAATTTGGTCGAATATTCATACACGTCGGTATTGGCAAAGTTAATGGCGGCAGGATAAAACTGCCCATTCATATCGGGAAAAGTTGTGCAGATTAAAGCAGCCTTTGAC
>DAOQII010000019.1:0-17047 GCA_035339455.1 Chitinophagales bacterium | reverse complement strand
GAGGTGGAATTAAAAGTAGGAGGTTATAGATAAAAAATCAACTATTTTTAAATTGGAACTGACATCCCGAAATCAGGTTAATAGTATTTCTGCAATTTGATTTTTTTCTTCTTAGGACATTTATGTCCCTTGTAGTTTGAGCCTGCACCCGGATTGTACACTTTTTGCGGACAGCTTTTTTTCTTGCTTTTATGTCCGGCTTCTAGTGCTGGTGCTAAAAATAGTACTGTCAGTAGTAAAAGAAAGAGTTTCCAAAATGGTTTCATAGTTGTTTTTTTTGGATTTGAATTCCAATTTAAAAATAAGCATTTTTTACCTTTCTGGCTTTGTTGCATTTCATAGGCTTGGAATGTCCGGGTAATAATACTTTAGATACGCAACTTTTCGGACGCTTATATCTGTTTCTCGCTGATGCAGGATGAGTACTCACTATAAATAAGATAGTAATAATGGCAAATACAATAATTCTCATATTACAAAAATACTATAGATCTCAATGCTTAAATGTTAAATTATCTAAGCCATTTCTTTAAGAGCTTTCTTTGTTTTTCTGATAAATTTTCTTGCAATACCAAGCGATATTGATGGCGGATATCTGCTGTGGTTGGAAGTTGCAGCGTTTTTATCTCCCCCTGACGTGATACTAAAAAGGTTAGTGTGTCATTAATTTTTTTGTGCTCATAAAGACGTGTAAAGTCACTGTTTATCTTAAAATTATCAATAGTCAGTATTTCATCGTCAACATTCAATCCTCCGGCAAAAGCACCAAATCCATTTATCACCTCAGATACAACAAATTTTCCTTCTTTTTGACTTAGCGAAAATCCCATAAAAATGCTTTCTTTTTTAGGCTGATCCAATAAATCGAATCCGATTAAATCAAAATAGAATTCAATCGGCAAAGATGTTGTCGTATGAATAAATTGTTGGATGTATAAGCTGAAATCCATGCCTCCGGTTTCATTCAGTGCATGCAAAATGTCAGCTTCTGTAATGCCGGTTTCCGGTGCTGATTTATATTTAGCATAGAGTAAATACATTACATCATCGAGGCTTTTTTCGCTGTCTGTGGCATCCATCAGCATAAAATCTAATAGCATAGCCACAATAGCTCCTTTTGTATAATAACTGATGGTAGCATTATTGCTGTTTTCATTTTTGCGGTAGTATTTCAGCCAGGTATCATAACTCGACTCTGCCAGTGTTTGCACGGCTATTCCCGGTGTATTCATCACAACTTGTAAATTGGATGTGATAATTTCGAGATACTCATCTTTGCTCAAAATGCCAGCTCGCCGGTTCACCAAATCATCGTAATAACTGGTCACACCTTCAAAAAACCAAAGCAGTTCTGTATAGCTTTCCGTATCGTAATTATAAGTACTTAATTCAAAAGGACGGATGCGTTTTACATTCCACAAGTGAAAATATTCATGAGATAATAAACCGATAGACTGCGCATAATTTTTGGTATCAAAATTCCAGCGCGGCAGCATATTGACAGATGAATGCGCATGCTCCAAACCGCCGTAAGTAGAGGCAGTATGAATATTGATAAAGGTATAATGCCGGCAAGGATGATCACCGAATATCTTAACTTCTTCTGCAATCATTTTCTGCAGGTCGGCTATTAATTTTTCAGGATTACAGTTGCTGATGCCTTGCATGGCCAACTCATGTTTAACGCCGCATGCCTCAAATGTATAAGATTGATGATTGCCTAACAAAATGGGGGAATCTACGAGCTCATCCAGATTATCTGATTTTCTAACCCAATAGTTATTCGCTGCAAGATGGAGAGCAGTTGAACATTTATCCCATTTTTCATAAGGTTGGATAATAATTTCTGCTGCTTTTTTTTCATATCCTTCAAGATAAAGAAAAGTTGCTGCTCCATTCAGCAAAACAAAATCTGAGTTCACGAAGTTTGTCCGCACACTCAGTTCATTGCAGTAGAGTTGGTAATTTACCGTAAAACCAGTTGCATCTGCCAAGGGTAGTATCCAGGTGTTTTTATCTCGTTTTTTTAGTCTGATGTTATGCTCGTTTATGGTTGCGGTAACAAAATCGATATTGCGCTGAAATTCACGGATAAGATAACTGCCCGGTGTCCACACCGGCATTTTTAATGCAATTTGCTCTTGCCGAATATCGTTTACTTGCAGTTCAACATGCAGATAGTGGGAGTGAGGTTCAGGAAAAGACAGGGTATAACGTATGTTCATGATAAATAAAATAAATTACAGCAAATCTTTTACTAAGTGAAAGATGCCGAATGGAAAAATACAGGAAACCAGACAAAAGCCGTAGAGCAAAAATGTGCGCTTAGGAGAATGTATATTGACGAGTTCATTTTTAAAATACAAATCATCCAGCATCCATATCAACGAATAAGATAAATTACAGAGTAAGGCATAAATAATGGCAATACCAACAGAAGTAAGGAAAAATACAATATCAAAACTAGCACCGCCTTTCAGTACATATTTATTCAGCAAAATAACAATAATAATGCCTATTGTACCTACAATCAGATTGTATTTCAAGCGACGCATTTCCCACCATGAGCGGGCAGATATCATAATTTCGAGTTGTTCCATACTAATTTATTAATATCAGCAGCATGATAAAGAGAGCTGCCGGAATTAGCAATGTTAAAATTATGAAAATTACAAAGAAGTTTTGCCTGCTGGATTCAGAAAAATTAATTTTAAAAATAGATTCAACCATCCAGGTGAGGGTGTAAGCGGCATTTCCAAAAATAAAATAAATAAGCCCCATGAGCCAGATTATTTGGATATCACCACTTGAGAAAAAGTCATTTTCTTGACTGGTAATTAATAATATGCTGGAAATGATGAGAATAATGATGCCAACAACCAAACAAACTTTGTTGTAAGATAGTCGTCTTGCTTCCCACCAGTTTTTAGGACTGACTGTTTCTGAAAGAAAATATTCGTCTATTGAATCATCATCCATAATATTTGTGTTGTTCAAAAATAAGGAATGATTCTTTTGCAAATTGCAAATGTATGTTAATGATTTTTAACTCATTCTCTGCTGTTATCAATGGCAGGCACCGTGTCAATTTCATGAAATTTAAGCGCTTTCAATTTTGCTTCCTGATCTTTGGGTATTTTTACATAATAGTGAAATCCGTTTAAGCAGGTACAAGCTTCACAATGTATCATGTCTTTATCTCTTGAAGTGCGGATCTCATTGACGGTGATTCCTTGGCCTTGCAAATAACCTTGAACCGCTCCAGCCAAATCTGCGTCTGTTGGTGCTTTAAACCAGTTAAACTGCCACGGGTTAGCACATTGTGTTTCATCATACCCCAGCCACATCTCATTGGGATTGCGCCCTGCAGCTTCACCTGAAGTAGAAGAAGTTGTTTGGGTAGTCGTATTAGTCGTTTTTTTACAACATTTCTTTTTGTGTTTGCACTTTGCAAATGTCATTAGAGATACAAGTACAACAATCGTCAATAAAAAAAGTCTTTTCATTATTTCTGTTTTTTTAAGATAATTCAAAAATCAAGCCATGCTTTTATGCATTTTGTTCAAAACTTACGAAATTGTTTTCCACTTTTAATAAGGCTTTTCTTCCTAAAATAAGTGTACGGTTATCAGCAATATGTCCTGCCGGAAAATTAAAACAAACAGGATACTGATATTCCTCCACGTGTTCCCGTATAATTTCTTCTGCCGTTTTGCCGAATGGTATTGTATTGTCTTTCATATCACTCATGCCCCCTACGATTAATCCTCGCAATTGCTTCAGCTTTCCCGCTCGCTTCAAGGCAATCATCATTCGGTCGATATGATAAAGATATTCGTCCAAATCTTCAATAAATATTATACAATTTTCAAAATTCAATCTAGAACTCGTACCCAGCATAGCATATAGTATAGACAAATTTCCACCAACCAGCATCGCCTCTGCATTCCCTGTTCTGTTCAGCGGATGCGTGTCAATTTGATAAGTATTTTTATGACCGAATAAAGCTTGTTTTAAACTCAGTATGCTGGCTTCGCTGTTTCCCGGTATCGTCAGTGGCATAATGGCATGCATGGATTCAACTCCCAATTTAAAATTTTGCTGGGCATGAAGAAATGTAATATCCGAAAAGCCAATTATCCATTTCGGATGATTCATATAGCTGTCAAAATTTAAATCATCGAACATGCGTACCGTACCATAACCGCCCCTTGCGGCAATTATTGCCTTGATAGCAGTATCATCTAATAAATGCTGAAAATCTGCTCTGCGCTCATCGTCACTTCCTCCATACTGGTGGTCTCTTTTACCGACAGTATCGCCTAAAACTACTTCAAAACCCCAGGATTTGAATAGGGCTAAGGCTGTTTCTATATCGGCTGTTTCCACCCAGCGGGCGGGGCAAGTGAGCGCTATTTTATCGCCTTTTTTAAGGTAAGGAGGACGTATCATTAGCCGTAAAATTAACGAATAAGACAGAATAAAAAAATAAGGAAGAATACCTGTCCGGACGTAGCTATCAAATTAAAAAATAATCATTTTATTTTAGCTGTGAATAAAAGCAAGAGAAATTAAGTTATTTTAGTGCTGTTATTTTAATGAACATGTCAAACATAGAAAAATTCACACAAGAAATGCAAGCAGGATATACCTTTAATGGTGCATCCATACTCTTAGGCGGCGCCGTATTGGATAAGACTCCCGTATCTGGCGTTCAGGTAAAAGCTCCGTTGAAAATGTTTAACCGTCACGGTCTAGTGGCTGGGGCTACGGGTACCGGAAAAACGAAAACAATTCAAACTTTATCTGAGAAATTGTCCGATAATGGCGTTTCTGTCCTGATGATGGATATCAAAGGCGACTTTTCTGGTATTGCCGAAAAAGGGGTGTCTAATCCTAAAATTGAAGAGCGGGTAAAAGTGATAGGTGAGAACTGGTTACCAAAAGCATTCCCGGTCGAATTGATGACTATTTCTAATCAAGATGGAGTTCGTTTGCGTTCTACCGTATATGAATTTGGGCCGGTTTTGATTTCAAAAATTTTAGACCTTAATGATACGCAAGAAGGCGTGGTGGCCATGGTATTTAAATTTTGTGATGACAGTAACTTAGGGCTGGTCGATTTGTCGGATTTTAAAAAGGTACTCAACTTTCTTTCTAATGAAGGAAAAGGCGAATTTGAAAAAGAATATGGTGCGATTTCTCCGGCTACAGTGGGTACAATTTTGCGTAAAGTAATTGAACTGGAACAGCAAGGAGCGGATTTGTTTTTTGGCGAACTGTCTTTTGATGTCAATGATTTGCTGCGCAAAGATGAAAACGGATGCGGCTATATCAATATTGTTCGCTTGACAGATATACAAGATAAACCGAAATTGTTTTCCACGTTTATGCTAAGTTTATTGGCTGAGGTTTATGCCAAATTTCCTGAACGCGGAGATGTGGAACAGCCTGAATTAATTATCTTTATGGATGAAGCTCATCTGATTTTTGATAATGCCAGCAAGGCACTACAGGATCAACTGGAAGCTATTGTCAAATTGATTCGTTCGAAAGGTGTAGGTTTGTTTTTTTGCACGCAAAACCCGAATGATATTCCGGAAAGCATATTGGCACAGTTGGGTATGAAAATACAACATGCCTTGCGCGCCTTTACGGCAAAAGACCGTCAGGCTATTAAATTAGTGGCACAAAACTATCCCGAAACGGAATATTACAAAGTCGAAGATTTGATAACGGAGTTGGGTATTGGTGAAGCCTTTGTAACGGCATTGAATGAAAAAGGTATTCCAACGCCATTAGTACACTGTCTGATGAGCCCGCCACAATCTCGTATGGATGTATTGAATGATACAGAAATGGCTGAATTAATACATTCATCTAAATTGTATAATAAATACAAACAAACCATAGATCCGGAAAGTGCATTTGAAATTTTAACAGACAGAATAGAACAAATGCAACAACAACAAGCTCAACAAGCGGAAGAAGTGGCACAAAAGAAATCCACAACAAGCAGAAAAGCAGAAAAATCTACTTTCGATAAAGTATTGAATAATACTATGACACGTCAGGTGGCACGCACTGCTGCGAGGGAAGTTACCAGAGGCTTGTTAGGCGTATTGAAAGGTATGTTTAAATAGAAAAGGGGAGTAGTTGGAAGTTTGCGTACTTAGTTGGCAAAATAAAGAATGAAGATAATTTAAATGCTACATCAATATTGAACTTGTCAATATAGTTTTAAATAAAGAAGCAGTTTTATCATTTTTTATTCAATTTTGTAAGCTTAAAAAATAATATGTTAAAAAAATTATTTTATAATAATAAATACCTCCCCCTTTAATCCCCCTCCTTAAAAAGGAGGGGGTAGGGGGAGGTGGAAAGAAAAATTTTAATTTACTGCAATCATTGTAAAAAATACAAATCAGTTCTTAACGTAAAAAGAGTATAATGTTAAATACAATAAATACTAATGGTAGATTCAAATTCTAAAACTGCTTTCATCATATTTTTAACTAATCAACATTGATTCAACATTGAAAAAATGAAATGGTTGCTGACTAAAGTCGGATTACTGTGGGCGAGGTTGATTTCGCTCTTACCCATGAACATCTTATTTGGTCTGGCTGATTTTCTTTATTTCCTTTTAAGCCGTGTTTATGCTTATCGCAAACAAATTATCGATATCAATTTAATGCATGCCTTTATGCATAAACGCAGCGAAGAACTCTGGTATATTCGTGAAAACTATTACAGACAGTTAGCCGATTTTTTTGTAGAGGTTATTAAATCTATTACCATCAGCAAAAAAGAACTGCAAAAACGTATGCAATTGCACCATAACAGCTATCAGCTTTTGAGGGAATACGAAAAACTCAATCAACCTATTTTTGTAGTTCTCGGACATTATAATAACTGGGAATGGGCATCTTTATTAGCAGGTACGGAAAGTCAGTTGCCGGCTATAGCTGTGTATCAAAAACCATCTAATGCTGCCTTTGATTCATTTATTAAAAAGAACCGCTCACGCTTTGGATGTTCACTTATTGCCACCCAGCAGCTCAAATCGCTTTATGCTGCCTTGCTAAAACAGGCTTCACTTGTGGCTTTTGTAGCCGATCAAACTCCGGTTGATACTGAGTCTGCTTACTGGACTACATTTCTAGGTATGGAAACACCCTTTTACAACGGATTTGATAAACTGGCAATTCGTACTAATGCTATCGTACTTTATACCTCTATCAGAAAGATAAACAGGGGCTATTACGAAATTGCTTTTGAAACGATTACAGCAGCAGCTAAAGCTGAACAGGAAAATCAGATTACTGAAAAATTTGTGCGCTTGTTGGAAAAGGATATTGAAAACCGCCCCGAGTATTGGCTATGGAGTCATCGACGATGGAAACGTGCGGGTATAAAATATTGAAGTCACATGATTTTTGTATTTTTGCAAAGTGAGTCATCCATCAGTTGCTATTGTTATTCTCAATTATAACGGAAAAAAATGGTTAGAACAATTTTTGCCATCTGTTATTGAACACAATACCTATCCCAATGCTGAAATAATAATTGCGGATAATGCTTCTACTGACGATTCAATTGCATTTTTAAAAGCATACTATCCACAGATTCGTCTTGTTATAAATGAAAAAAATACGGGGTATGCAGGTGGATATAATGAAGCCTTAAAACAGGTTGAAGCTGATTATTACGTGTTGTTAAACTCGGATGTGGAAGCTAGCTCAAGCTGGATTGAACACTTGGTGCAATTCATGGAAGACGATAAAACCTATGTTGCTTGTCAGCCGAAAATTCTTTCATTCCACGAAAAAAATAAATTTGAATATGCAGGTGCGGCAGGTGGATTTATAGATAAGTACGGTTATCCTTTCTGTCGCGGTCGCATTTTTGATTCTTGTGAAATTGATACCGGACAATATAATACCAGTGGGGAGATTTTTTGGGCAAGCGGTGCCTGCATGTTTATCCGTGCAGATTTGTTTCATCTGGTTGGTGGCTTTGATGCCGATTTTTTTGCCCACATGGAAGAAATTGATTTATGCTGGCGGCTTAAAAATTTAGGATATAAAATTGGCTATTGTGCCGAAAGCACAGTCTATCATGTAGGCGGTGGAACACTTAATAAATCAAACCCTAAAAAAACATATCTCAATTTTAGAAACAACCGTAAACTATTGCGCAAAAATCTAACAGAAAATGAACTGAAAGCAATTTATAACAGACGAAATCAACTAGACCAATTGGCTGCACTGGTTGCTCTGGCTAAAGGCAATACAGATGAGGCAAATGCCATCAGGCAAGGACTGAATGACTATAAAGAAAGTATTCATAAATGGGATAAAAAACGCACTGAGAACGAACGCTTGCAAGAAACGATGTCAATAGGAAAGCCAAATAAAGTGGGCATTTTTAACCATAGTATAGTATGGAAATATTTTGTAAACGGCAATAAAAAATTCAGTGATTTAAAGTTTTAAGATGTAAATATTTGTATGCTAATTTGTAATGTATCAATTTAATAATGTACCAATTTACCAATCACTAATCACTAATAACCAATTACCAATAACTACTCACCAATCAATCTATATGAAAACTTTTATCATCGGTGCATCGGGACTCGTAGGCAACAACTGCCTTGATTTTTTTACTCAACAGGAATGGAACTGTATCGGCACTTACTTTTCTTATGAAACAGATAACCTGCATTTTTTTGATACCCTTAATTTAGAAAATGAAAAGAACTTTAATATACAAGCATTTCAACCCGATGTAATCGTGCATTGCGGTGCACTTACGCATGTCGATTATTGCGAACTACATCCGGATGAAAGTTATGAAAAAACAGTGGTGTCCACGTTAAATATAATTGCATTGGCAAAAACGCTAAATGCCAAGTTGGTTTTTATTTCAACGGATTATATTTTCGATGGCGAAAATGGTCCTTATGATGAAGATGCTAAGCCGAATCCTCTTTCAGTATATGGCAGACACAAGCTGGAAGCGGAGCAAGCCGTTATAGCAGCAAATGCAAATAATCTGGTGTTGCGTATTACCAATGTTTATGGCGAAGAGGAGAGAGGTAAGAATTTTGTCAGTCGTATACTTCAGCAAATTTTTGAAGGGAAAAAACTGACGCTGAAGTTGCCTTTAGACCAATATGCTACGCCGATAAATGCATTTGATATTGCACGTTGTCTTTATTTTTTATTGAACGATAATAAATGTGGCGTGTACAATATTGCCTCAACGGATTATATGAACAGAGTACAGTTGGCCATGACCATCTTAAAATATTTTGAGTTTGCAGACTACGATTTAATTCCATTGACCACTCTCGAAATTGCAGCTCCTGCTCCGCGACCATTACAAGGCGGATTGAAAAATAAAAAGTTTATGAATGAATATCCGGATTTTCGTTTTACGACAGTTGATGAGTATGTGAACAGTTATGTTTCAGAATAACATTACATTACTCTTACAATCATCACGATACCAAAAATAAACAAGCACATGCCGGCTATTTTTTTCACGATAATCAGTTTGTCTATCGTCAGTTTTTGTTTGAGAAAATAGGCAAAACGGATTTTAACTAAATCAAATAAAAAGACCATAAGTAATATGCCGAAATAAAACTGAATTTTTTCAGCAATGGTATCATAATTTATTGAAAATGTAGTGTACATGGTAATCCACCAAACGGTTACAAACGGATTCAATACATTAATAACAATGCCTTTTACAAAAGCCTGAAATAAGGTCTTTATATCTTCAATAGGAGCGTGTGCCGTTGAAGCTTTTGACATAAAAATGACAACACCGAATACAAGCAATAAAATACCACCGATTATGCCCATGGGCTGTTTGATGTCGTGAAAATCGATACGGTTTAGCAGATTTTCAACCAACATAATTAATACGATATCTATAACAACAATGCCGGCTACATATGCCAGACCTGAGCGCCAGCCTTTGGTAATTGTCAAATCGACTAAGCCAAAAAAAATGGGACCAATCATTAAGCTTACTGTGATACCGGATAAAATACCTTGTTCTAATGCTGTCATCATTTCGCAAATTACATTTTTTAAATCGCTATTGAAAAAAATATTCTACCTTTGCGGAACTAATATTAAAACGGTATCGTTTTAGTAATAACTCTTTGACATATTGGGGCTGACAGGCTTTGACGGCGAAACAGCAGATAAGTAAGCATGCAGAGCTTTGTGCGAGTGGCTCTATAATCTCAATGCATTAACTTTTTTTATATGGCAATAATACTCTTGCCCTGGCTGCTTAATTCAGGTAATTAACCGGCCTATGTACCCGAAAGAATTTGCTCTATGTTCTTCGTCAGTACATCATCTAATAGAGATAGTTGCTCTTGGGTTTCAACTGAGCGATGAAAAATAGAAACTAAGGTAATAGTCGGTAGGTGGTGCAACCTGCTTTTACACGAAAATCAATGTAACACTAAGCATGTAGAAAGCGTATAGGCATTTTGTCCGGACGTGAGTTCAAATCTCACCAGCTCCACTATTTTATTTGAAATATCTTATAGTTTTTATTAAAACTTGAAAAATGACCATATCCATTTTCAATATTGGAAATGTTATTTAATGGTTCATTAGAACCTTGATTAAAGTCATTTTCCTCTAAATTTAATTGTTGACTGAACATGTCATAATAATTTTTTCCAATCGCTGTAAATTCTACAAGTAATTGAATCTGGTATGCTTTTTTTATATACGTACTGGGAAAGGTAAATGTCAGATTATGAAAATATCCGTCAAATAAATCATCATTAAAAAATATTACATTTATATTAAATGGATTTCTATAGAGATTGCTTTTTAGTGGAATGTTCAAGTTCCATTCGTCTCTGTTCGTAATTACTCCATTAACTGTATCGAGATAGAGAACTCTGTAAAGAACAGCTACATAATACAAATTGGCAAATTGTGCCGAATCATGATAGGTTAATGTAATTTGTGCTGTGGTTTTTGTTCTGCCACTGTCAGCATGATTGGCCAGAGAAGCATAAAATGGTATTGCTTTAGGTAAATATTCGCTTGCTGAAGCTGTTCCAAGTTCAGGATGCTTAGATACGATATAATAGGTTTTATCTTGTTTTAGTTTGTAATCGGAAACATATCTGCCTAGCTGAGCCAGTGTATCATATAACTGATATTTCATTCGCTCGATAAAAATATTGTTTTCATATAAATCCACTTCACAGTCATCTAAAAATACAATTGGCGTAAAATCTTCAACTGCTTTGCTCTTACTGATATTTACTGCCAGTTGTTTATTTGCAGTAAAATTGGCAACAATTACTTGTTTTGGCGTATAGTCAGTATTTTTAAAATGAAAATCCTTCTGACATCCACTTATACCAAAGAATGCTAACAAAACAACAAGAAACATGAATGGATTAAGGCATTTCATTTTTGTGTTTTTTAGTCTTAATATCAAAATTCACGGTGTAGCCCAAAGAGGGCAGCACCGGAAACATACTTAGTTGTACATATTTGGTATACTCATTCCCGTTGGCATCTGTTGCCGCATCTCTGTAAATGGTAAATACATTAAAGTTATTATACACATTATAAACACTTACATTAAACTGATGCGTGCATCGTTTGGCTTTTTTAGTATAGTTCATGCTGATGTCCAAATGATGATAGGCCGGCATGATGTAGTCATTTTTTTTATCCCAATAAAGAGCCATGCCTTGCGATCCGGTTAGTTGTGCATTGTTTAAGTCAATCAATGCAATAGAATAATCAGTGGTATATTGCGATTGCGGTGAAGTTAAACGCCAACCTGTGCCATACGTCCAGGAAACTGTAAAATCAAAATGTTTTTTCATTTTATATTGTAACACGATTGAAAAATCATGTCGTCTGTCATATTTATAATAATACCAATCTCCTTGGTTTAATTCCGGAAATTGTCGTTTGCTCCACCCTAGACTATACTTCATCCAGGCCGTAAATTGCCCTCTTGTTTTTGCAGCAAAAAATTCAATACCGTATGCCTTACCGATTCCGGTACTAAGCAATTGGTCCTCCCATTTCAATTGGTCGAGCATAAAGAAAGTGCCATAGCGATATTCTGTCAAATGCTTCATCTGTTTGTAATAAGCATCAATACTGGCGGTGTATCCTTTTTCAGCATTATATTGTATGCCACCCGAAACCTGCCATGCCGTTTCAGGTGCTATTTTTTTGGTGGCCGGCACCCACACGTCATTTTGGATATCGCCCGTATTATTGGTCAGCAAATGTAAGGGTTGTACCGTTTGCATAAATGATAAGCGCAAATCTATTTCTTTTCGCGGATGAATAATTGCTTCTATGCGGGGGAGTGGGTAAAAACGGAATTTCTGAAAATCATAGTATTGGTAAAATTGCAATCCAGTTTTAAGAATAACTAAATCCTTAAGGTTTAATGTATAATCTGCGAAAAAGAAACCATCCAATACGTGTACATTGTCATTTTTATATTCAACATTGCTTATCACATTATTGTTTTTGTCTTTGTTGATTCTGTTTACTTTGTTAATAATAAAAAAGCGATAAGCCATGTCCATACCGTAGTCAATTTGATGCATTTTGCTAATATGCTGTTTAACTGTCGTATGTAATCCGTTTTCAATAATGCGGCTCAACGTTTTATAATCTGCATTGGAAACACTTATATTGCCTGTAGAAATGCGTGTGGTTTGGTTATTCGATTGCTGAACGGGATTAAGCTGATAGACGCTTAAATGATAAGATAAATCCGCTTCTAACTTTTGTTTCTGATAGTTCCATTCCAGTGTTGTGTTCGTATTCATCCACTTCAGCTTTTTCAGCAGCTTCTTATATACTTCTCTGTCTTTTGGTACGTTGATGTCATTCTTTATTTCTTCAAAATGATAATAATCACTGCCCGAATACATGCTCCAGTTTAAGGTATGGTGTTCGTTTATTTTATGCTGAATACCGGCATTGATATCATAAAAGAAATAACTGATACTGCCGTCATTGCCGGATGCTTTTTTATATTGCGTTTTAGAAACAGGATAAACAAATGCACCTGCATGACAATCGCGCAGTACTAAATTGAATGATGTTTTATCTTTTTTTAACGGACCTTCAATATGAAATTTTTGGGTGATAAAACTGATACTGTAATCACCTTTCCATGCATCGGTATTTCCATAGTTGGGTTGTATATCCAATACGGAAGATAACCTGCCGGTAAAACGAGACGGGATAAATGATTTATAAATATCCATTTTGCTGATGGCTTCTAATGGAAACACGGAAAGAAAACCATAGATATGTGAAGCATTGAAAATAGGAGCTTTGTGGTATATCATCAAGTTTTGATCGGGACTTCCCCCACGAACAAAAATACCTCTGGCACCTTCTTGCCCGCTTTGTATACCGGGGGTAAGTAATACAGCTCGCATAATATCTTTTTCCCCAAAAAAGGAGGGAAGCTTCTGTACGCTTAATGTAGAAAGTGTAGTTAAACCGGAAGCATTTGTTTCTACTGTATTTTGCGTTTTCTGTCCGGCTATGGTAATTTCTCCCAGTGTTAAGTCAGCTATTAAACCGATGCTGATAGTTGTGTTTTCAGTTAAATTTATTTTTCTTTTTAAGGACTGATAGCCCACTGAAGAAATTTCAAAAGTATAACTGCCTTTTGGTATCGTCAGCTTGAATTTGCCCAGAGAATCTGCTGTGCCTTGTATTTGATTTAGCGAATCATAATAAGTAGCATATGCAATTCCCTGTCCGGTAGTATAATCAGCAACCTGAACACTTAGGTCATATTTTTCTGTTCGGGCAAAAACATTTTTTTGAATACATAAAAACAAGATAAAAGATACAAGTATTCCGGCTGTTTTTTGCATGGTGATAATTCCACTCGGCTTTATTATCTGAACAAATGAATATAACCTGATAACGGAGTTTTTAATTTCGCTATGCCATTTACTGTCTGATAATAAACGTCACATAAATAGTAGTATACCCCACTATTTACCGGTTTATGTGTCTTATAGTCTTTGCCATCCCAACCAATAAATGGATTTGTGGATTCAAAAACCAAATCACCCCAACGGTTATAAATTTTGATATCTATTTTTTCTACAAAACGATAAGGCAAAATAGGGGTATATAATTCATTTTGACCGTTGCCATTTGGCGTAAATGTGTTGGGTAAAACGTAAAGCGGACAATTATCCACACATACGGTATTGGAAAGACTGCCCAGATTTCCATTCTGTCTTTGTGCTTGTACTGCATAACATCCGGCAAGCGAGCGGTAAGGCAGGATATGGGTATAGTTATTAAACGTATTTCCTAATACACTGTCAATAATTTTAAATGAGTCCGTCGTGTTTGATGCATAATAAATATACACTTTCGTGATGTCATTGATAAAGCAATTAGTAGTATTTTGATATTGCCAGGTCAGATAGTTTCTATATTCTGCCGTATCTAAGTTAGCATCTAAACAGAAATTATTGACGCTTAATGTTGGAGTGCAAGGTTTAGTGGTGTCGCTTGGACGAGCGCAGATTTCTTCTGAATAATTATACAAAGGTTCTTTCAATCCGGCAACAGGATAGGCACCAACAGACTTAATGACATAGCAGTATAAGCTGTCGTTGATTAATCCCGTATCTCTGAAAGTAGTAGTAGTTACCGTAGTAATGGAGTCAAAAGTTGCTGCACCCGGATTTTTGCGGTACACCACAAAACTGTCATTTATCCATGGAACACTGTAATTCCATGATAACAGAATGGCTTCATATTGAGGCAATGCATTGAGATAAACGGATGACGCAGGTTCTGAAGTACCCAATGAGTCTGTAGCTCTGGCGCAAAATGAAATTTTATAAGTATAAGGTTGGTTTTGCGTATTCAAGTTATTATCCAAATATGAGGTATCATTGATAGCTGAAAATGTAGGAAATGATTTTGTTGTAACTAAAGTGAAATTAGTTCCCGAAAATCCAACTGCCCTGTATAATTTAAATACATAAGGCCCCGGATTGGAAATGGTATCTAAGCGTTGTGCAAATGGTCTGGACCATTCTATATATATCTGACCTGTAGTTGTAGATGTACTTCGCACATCAACGTTATAAATCAAAGGCAAATCTGCCGGTATAATAATACATTGTTCTGCTGATGCAATGCCGGAAAAGGCATTGATAATAATTCCGGCATTACTTCTGTCGCCGAAATTGGCAGTAATACGATAGCTATATTCGTTTCCTGAACGAATTGTATTGTCTATGAAGGTATAAATATTAGTAGTGCCTATTTTTTGATAGCCTAAAGCAGCCAAATCAGGGGAGCAGGTATCTATTGGAACATTACACCCTTTTTTGCGCCATACCGAGAAGTTCAAAAATTTGGGATTTGATGCACAAGCATACAGACTATCCCATTTTATCAATACTGTTTTATTTACCGTATTTAAAACGGCAACAGGATTTTGCGGGGCAGGTGCTAATATTTTAATGATCAGTGTTTTTAAATCAGATAATATGAGAGGCGTAAAATTATCTGTTGCTTTAACTACAACCTGATAATCGTTTCGTGTCAAGTGATCACAACTTGTTTGCCAGTCAAATATAGCACTTGTCGGATTGGCAGGTGCGGCAGCCACAAAAGTAGCAGGACTTACCGGAACTAAAAACGGAGCTCCGTTTGCCGTAAGTGTTACGATTTGTCCGGCATTAGGATCGTTTGCCGTAATATTCAAATGAATGCGTGTTCCGGCAACCACACAAATTTTTTCTTGCATGGTAATTTTAGGCGGTAAATTATTTGCATCACTGATAAATATTTGCAAATCTCTGATTACCGTACCAATCAACACGCCACTTCGATATTCTCTTACCAAAATCGCAATATTATAAATACCTACAACCTGCGGAGTATCCCAAATAAGCTCTCCTGTGTGTGGATTGATTGAAATTTGATTATTCGGTCCTGGACCAATAAGATTTGGTGGCGTATAGCCGGGTACTGCCAGTCCTGAAGCTTGTAATGGAGAAATAATAGAAAAATCCAGACTATCGCCATCAGGGTCATAGGCGTTCGGATTATGAACAAAAATCTGTCCAACTACGCCATTGTCTATCGGTGGATTTAATAATTGCGGTGAGTTGTTATATCCAATAAGATTCGGGTCGTATATTTTCACCGAATCTTCCAGATAAAACAAAATATTTACTGAATTACTGATGTTGATAATATCACCAATTCTGTTTGGGTCACTCATACCTACTACGTATGTCCGAGGTCCGGAATACGTGTGGCGTGCTGTGTATTTGTTTTGCTTAATATCGGCAAGCAACATTACTTCAGATGTTCTGTTAATAGAGTCAAAAGTACCATCACCCCACGAAATTCCTAATCTTGGGCGGTCTGCATCTGCACTGGCTCCGCTTACTTTGGTATATGTAGTAATAGTGAACTCATATGTAAATCCGGCAACATGGGTATAGGTAATTTCACCTGCACGGTTGTGCGTGGCAAATGCGTGAACAATGTTCAATAAAATCAAAATAAGTATCAGCCGTTTTGCAAAAAAACTATTCATAATATTTACACTAAACAGCTATAAAGATAACGGAAATAATGGAAATTGAGAAAGATACATTTTTTTAACTTAATAATAATTGTCGTATATAAAAATTGTAATTTATTATAGCTCGTTTTAAAAAAAGGCATTATCTTTTTATCTTTATCGCAGAGATGAAAAAGCAAGTATATAATGAGCATAAACAAGATGAAACTGCGGATAATATCGAAGATGAATTGTATGAGCATTATCGCTTTTCTATAGATAAGGGCAAAGAGCCGGTGCGCATAGATAAGTATCTGGCAGAATTAATTCCCAACGTATCGCGCAATAAGATACAACAAGCTGCTGAAGCCGGAAATATTTTGGTCAATGAAAAATCGGTAAAATCTAACTATAAAATTCGTCCGTTAGATACCATACAAAT
>DAOQII010000018.1:0-17093 GCA_035339455.1 Chitinophagales bacterium | reverse complement strand
AGTGTTTGGTTTTTTTCAAAACAGGAGAGGTGTTTGTTAGCGTTGATTTCGGATGAATTAAGTCCGTAGGATTTAAGGAAGAACCGCATTTTTCGCATTGGTCGCCGTAGGCACTTTCATTGCCGCATTTTGGGCAAGTTCCCGTGATATAACGGTCGGCTAAAAACTGCTTGGCTTCTTTGTCATAATATTGTTCGCTTTCAATAATATCAAACTCGTTTTTATCATTCAATATTCTGAAAAATTCCTGTGAAGTATCGTAATGTACCGGCTCAGAGGTGCGGTGATAGATATCGAACGCAATGCCGAATTTTTCAAAACTATCTCTGATTACAGTATGGTATTCATCAATTATTTCTTTCGGTTTTTTATTTTCTTTTTTTGCTTTGATCGTAATTGCTGCGCCGTGTTCATCGCTACCACAAACAAAAATGACATCTTCCCCTTTGAGTCGTAAATAGCGAGCATAAATATCCGCAGCAATATAAGCACCTGCCAAATGCCCAATATGCAAAGGACCATTGGCATAAGGCAATGCGGCAGTTATCGTGTATCTTTTTTTATCAGCCATTGTTGTTGTTTTTATAGTTTTGCCAAACTGTCTTCTAATGCTTTTAATTTTGCTTGACCATCCGCAATTTTTTTACGTTCGTTTTCTACTACTTCGGGCTTCGCATTTTGAACAAACTTTTCATTACTCAGTTTCTTCTCTATAGATGCGATAAAGCCTTTATAATACTCCATTTCTTTTTCCAGTTTTTGTTTTTCATCGTCTTTATTTACTTCTATTCCGGTGATGATATACAGTTTGTCTTTATTCAATAAAACAGTTACTGCATTTTCTATTTCCTTATCCGTAAACTGAACAGACGAAATATTCGCCATTTTTACGAGAGCATTTTCAAAGGCATTATAAAATGAAGTATCTTCAGTTTGTACCCAAACTTCCAATGTTTGTTTGGGTGAAATGCCATTTCTGTTTCGGATATCGCGTACAGCCGAAATAAATTGTTTTGCTTTTTCACCATCTGCAATAGCTTGTTGATGTATTTCGGCAGCAAGCGGATACTTTGCAACGATAATATCATCCGTTCTGTTTTCGTTTAAATGATGATAAATTTCTTCAGTAATAAAAGGCATAAACGGATGCATTAATTTCATTAATGTTTCAAAATAATGAACAGATTGTTCGTAAGTGGCTTTGTCGATTTTTTCGCCGAAAGGCGGTTTTACATACTCTAAATACCACGAACAAAAATCATCCCAAATAAAAGAATACAATGTTGTCAATACTTCGGATAAACGATATTGCGCATACAGTTCATCCGTTGTTTTTATTACCTGTTGCAACTTGTTTTCAAACCAAGAAGAGAATTTTGAATGCTGAGTTTCAAGTGCATTTGTCTTGTCTCTTGATTCTTGATTCTTGTTGTCTGAATTAATTTCCCATCCTTTTACAAGGCGCAAGGCATTCCAAATTTTATTGGAGAAATTTCTGCCTTGCTCGCACAGTTTTTCATCAAATAATAAATCATTTCCTGCCGGGGAAGAAAATAACATGCCCGTACGCACGCCATCGGCACCATACAATGCAATCAAATCTAAGGGATCCGGTGAGTTGCCTAATGACTTCGACATTTTACGTCCTTGTTTGTCGCGCACTATTCCGGTAAGATATACGTTGTTAAACGGCTTTTTACCGCGGTATTCGTATCCGGCAATAATCATACGCGCCACCCAGAAAAACAAGATTTCGGGTGCGGTAATTAAATCGTTGGTTGGGTAGTAGTAGTTGATGTCTTTATTGTCTTTGTCTTGAAAACCATCGAAAACTGAAATAGGCCACAGCCACGAAGAAAACCAGGTATCGAGTACATCTTCGTCCTGTCTGATTGTTGTAGTTATATCTTGAATACCCAATTTGATACGGGCTTCTTCTTCTGTTTTGGCTACTGCGATTTTGCCTTTGTCATCATACCATGCCGGAATGCGGTGTCCCCACCACAACTGCCGAGATATGCACCAGTCGCGTACATTTTCCATCCAGTGGCGGTAGGTATTTTTGAATTTTTCAGGAATCAGTTTTACGCTGTCTTCCATCACTGCCTTGAGTGCAGGTTTGGAAAGTTCTTCCATTTTAAGAAACCACTGCATCGACAACTTAGGTTCAATAACGGCATCTGTTCTCTCCGAATAGCCCACTTTGTTTTTAATATCTTCTACTTTTGCCAGACAGCCTTTTTCTTCCAATTCGGCAACTATCTTTTTGCGCACGGCAAAACGGTCTTCACCTACATAAATTTGTGCTTTCTCATTTAATGTTCCATTGTCGTTTAAAATATCAATGGTTTCTAAATGATGTTTGATGCCGAGATTATAGTCGTTGATATCGTGTGCAGGTGTTACTTTCAAAGCACCCGTACCGAATTCCATATCTACATATTCATCAAATATGATCGGTATTTTACGATTAATAAGTGGAACAAAAGCAAATTTGCCTTTCAGATGCTGATAGCGTTCATCGTTGGGATTCACACAAATGGCAGTATCGCCCAAGATGGTTTCGGGGCGGGTGGTGGCAATGGTAACAAAGTTGGCAGTCGGCAGTTGACTGTCATCACTGCAAATTGCATATTGAATATAAAACAGTTTTGAGTTGACTTCTTTATGGATTACTTCTTCGTCAGATACTGCTGTAAGTCCTTTTGGATCCCAGTTGACCATGCGCACTCCGCGGTAGATATAGCCTTTGTTGTACAAGTCGATAAATACATCTGTAACCGCATCGCTCAGGGATGCATCCATCGTGAATTTTGTGCGTTGCCAGTCGCAGGATGCACCGAGTTTTTCTAATTGTTTTAAGATGATACCACCGTATTTTTCTTTCCACTCCCAGGCATAAGTCAAAAATTCATCGCGTGTAAGCTGTTTTTTATCTATGCCTTGTTCTTTGAGCATGGCTACCACTTTAGCTTCAGTAGCAATAGAGGCGTGGTCGGTGCCGGGCACCCAGCAGGCATTTTTTTCCTGCATACGGGCACGGCGTATCAATACATCCTGAATGGTATTATTGAGCATGTGTCCCATGTGCAATACGCCCGTTACATTGGGTGGCGGAATGACGATGGTATAAGGCTCGCGTTCATCCGGTTCGGAGTGAAAATAATTTTTGGCTAACCAATGCGCATACCACTTTTCTTCAATTTCGGCGGGACTAATATTTTTAGCTAATTCCATTCTTTTGAAATTATAGATGATAGATTTTAAATTTTAAACGAAAGGCAAAGATACGAAAATGGTAGGCAGTATAAAAGCACCGCAAAACATAGAGTAGAAACACAATAAAAAGATAAACAGATTAAGGGAGAGGAGAGGGGTTGAGTTATAAATGTGTAAACCTATTTCAGGACGAGACAGTCTATCTAAACGGATTTGCTCCAATCGATTATTTAAGTTAAAAAAAATGCTATGCATCTATGTGGTTTAAACTATAGAACAATTTAAAAGCTACTTTTGTTAGGTGAGGACACCTACCGATGATTAAAAATAGTTGATTTCTTATCTTTTCGTCCAATTTAACAAGGGAGGAGAAAGTTAAAGGAGGTGGTTTCTAAAAAAAAATCAACTATTTTTCAAGTTAAAACATTCATCCCGAACTCAGGTTAGTAAATTTTCATACTTCTAAAAAGCGTTAACATGGGTTAATTTATTGAACTTCCTGTTGAAAATGTATTTCCAAATTTTAATTTGGTGCTTTAATTCTGTAACTTGAGAAAAAATATATTATGCACGAGGTTAAACATGAATATCACGAAGTAAATGGGATAAAACTGCATATTGGGAGAAAAGGAAATGGTAAAAAACTTGTTGTACTACTGCATGGCTGGCCTGAATTTTGGTACACCTGGCGTTATCAAATTCCGGTTTTAGCTAACTATTACACGGTAGTTGCACCCGATTTGCGTGGGTTTAATTTAAGTGATAAACCAATCGGTATAGAACAATATAAAACAGATATTGTGGCTAGTGATATTGCTGAACTGATAAAAAAATTAGGTTTTGAAAAAGCGCATATAGTAGGGCACGATTGGGGAGGTGCAACAGCCTGGACTTTTGCAGCCCTGTATCCCGAACTCACCGATAAATTAGTGGTACTCAATTGTCCGCATCCCAAGGTGATGCTCAAATCTCTCAAATCAAATCCGGTACAGATTTTCAGAAGCTGGTACATGTTTTATCACCAAATTCCTTTGTTGCCGGAGTACTTATACGATAATGTTTTGCCCTTATTTTTCAAGCAATTTTTCAGAGGCTGGATGTATAATAAACAGAATTTTTCTGATGCCGATTTAAAAGCATTTGTACTGGCATTTCGGCAAACGGGAGCACTTACTGGAGGACTCAATTATTACAGAGCCATGATGCAAACAAAACCAAATACTTCAATCTTCAGAAATAAAATTACAGCTGATACTTTACTCATTTGGGGCGAAGGCGACCGTGCATTGGGCAAAGAACTTACAAACAATACAGCAGATTATATTGCAGGAGATTTCCAATTAAATTTTATTCAGAATTGTTCCCACTGGACACAAAATGATTGTCCTGATGAAGTCAATAACCACTTACTTAATTTTTTGGGGGCAGAATAAGTTATTCCTTAAAGTTGAGCAGCAAGTTCGATTGCCTTATTAACAGCAGCTAACTTATTTTCTACTTCTTGTAGCTCATTCATAGCTATAGAATCTGCTACTACTCCGGCACCGGCTTGGAAAGTTAATGTGTGCGCTTTACTTTGTATCGTGCGTATCATGATGGCATGATTAAAATCTCCGGTAAAATCCAGATGACCTATGCATCCGCCATAAAATCCACGCGGTGTTTTTTCATATTCATCTATCAGCTGCATCGCCTTGTATTTTGGTGCTCCGCTTAGTGTTCCTGCAGGAAATGTAGCTGCTATCGTTTTTATCTTGGCTGGAATAGAATCTAAAACCGCACTCACTTTTGACACTAAATGTATGACATGAGAATAGTACTGCACTTCTTTATACACTTCAACTCTCGTTTCTTCACCGCATTTGGATAAATCATTTCTTGCCAAATCCACCAGCATGATATGTTCCGCATTTTCTTTTGGATCGTTGCTGAGTTGTTGGGCTAATGCAGCATCTTTTAAATCATCTCCGCTGCGTTTAAATGTGCCTGCAATGGGATGTATAGTTACTTTTTTATCTTGTATTATTAACTGTGCCTCGGGAGAGGATCCCATTAATCTGAAAGTTCCATAATCGAAATAAAAGCAATAAGGTGAAGGGTTAATACTGCGCAAAGCCCTGTAAACATTGAAATCATCGCCTCTGTACGATTTAGTAAATTGTCGCGATAATACTAACTGAAATACATCTCCGCGATAACAGCTTTGTTTGCCTTTTTCTACGATTGCCAAAAATTCTTCATCTGTAAAATTTGATGATTTTGTTTGTTCAGCACTAAACGGATTCAGCAGCATCGGTTTGTATTTGATTATTGTCTCAATTTCATCCAGTGAAGTTCCTGCTGTGTTGCTGTCTGCTATTTCATTTTTTATAAGAATGACTTCATGATTAAAATGGTTATATGCAACTATAAATTGGTATAATTTATATTGAGCTACCGGAATTTCTGTGGAAAAGTGACGCAATTCGATTTGTTCAAAATAGCGCACTATATCATAGGTCATATAACCGAAAAGTCCGCTGTACATACAGCTGAGCGTAGGTTTTGAAGTAATTTCAAAGGAAGAAATAAAGCGGAGTATTTCATCTTCAAGATTTGTTTTGCTTAAATCCGTCACTTCTTTATCTTGTTGTGGAAACTGTTTGATAAAAGAATTACTTTCAACTGTAAATCCGGAAATGGCATTGAAGCAGATATACGAATAGTTGTGTTCTTCACCATGATAATCGGAGCTTTCGAGTAAAATACAATCCGAATATTTGTTGCGCAAACGCAAATAAATACTGATTGGAGTCAGGATATCCGCAATGATTTTTTTGTATTGAATGTCGATGTTGAATGTTTTCATTTTTATAAAAATTAAAAAAGCCAGCATAAAGGCTGACTGTTATAAAATATAAAGTTAAGCCAAATAGTATTGACTAAGGCCACCAAATAAAATTTCCATGTTGTTTTTGCATAATTCAAAAGTATAAAAATTTCAGCACGCTTATATTTTAATTTTTGTTTATCATTCCATATCACTAAAAAAATAATGCACCAGCTGTTTTTATCACCCCCCTCCTAAATTTAGGAGGGGGCTGGGGGTGGTTTATTTTTGCCCAAGCCTATAAAACCTAAGTTAGGGTTAAGCAATTCAATATAAATTTGATGATTGCTTTTGTTTTTTCTTAATTCAAGTATGGATTAAGGGCGGTTTGTTTAAACTCAAATTAGTTAAAAAATCAGAGTTCGGGTTTTGTATTTCAATTTTTTATTTGCAGGTTTTTCTAAAAAAACTCCTAAATAAGGGAGGGGCAGGGGGTGGTTTATTAAAAAATCAACGCATTTGAAAGCATATCGTCTGATACAACTCAAAATATCTGACTGGCAATATTTCATTGTCCGCTTATTTTATCTGTTGTCTATTTTACGTATTCCGACTTTTAGTTATATTGTAGCTTAATTTTATGCTGTAATTAAGTTATGCAAGAACATTACGATTATGTCATTATTGGCAGCGGTTTTGGCGGTTCAGTTTCCGCATTGCGTTTATCTGAAAAAGGATACAAAGTACTGGTGATCGAAAAAGGAAAATGGTTTAACCAACCCGAAGATTTTCCCAAAACAAACTGGAACTTGCGCAAATGGATGTGGATGCCGTCTATGAAAATGCACGGCTTGTTTAATCTGAGTTTTTTCAGGCATGTAGCCGTCTTAAGTGGTGTTGCTGTGGGCGGAGGCTCAGTGGTGTATGCCAATACCTTGCCGACACCTAAATCTGAGTTTTTTAATTCGGGGCATTGGCATGGACTGGAAAATTGGGAAGATACGTTAAAACCTTTTTACGATACAGCAAATAAAATGCTGGGTGCTGTTAAGCATCCATATATGAGCAGGAGTGATGAAGTGATGCTGGAACTGGCTAAGCAAACAAATAATGAAGCTGGTTTTGACAGAACCAATGTAGCCGTTTATTTTGGTGAGCCCGGTGTAACAGTAAATGATCCGTTTTTTGAGGGCAAAGGTCCTACACGAACAGGCTGTAATGAATGCGGAGGCTGTATGCTGGGCTGTCGCTATAATGCCAAAAATACATTAGATAAAAACTATCTGCATTTAGCACAACAACTGGGTTGTGAAATTATAGCAGAAAAAGAAGTTTATGATGTAGTGCCACTCAGTGCAGATGGAAGTGCAGGATATGAAATTAAATTCAGAGATTCATTAAAATATTTTAAAAGCAAAAACAGTGTAAAAGCCAAGGGCGTTATTTTTGCCGGAGGTGTGCTGGGTACAGTCGAACTATTGCTGAAACTAAAGGGAACGTCATTGCCGAATTTATCTGATAAAATAGGGCAGGGTGTGCGCACCAATTCTGAAAGTTTAATTGGCGTAACGTCTTTTGATGATATTTCATTTTCAAAAGGCATTGCCATTGGCTCTATCATTAATATTGATAAAAGCCGTCATATTGAGCCGGTAAAATATTCGGAAGGTAGCGGTTTTTGGCGCATTTTTATGGCTCCTATGGTGCAGGGAAGTAATATTCTGGTACGTTTTCTAAACATGATGAAAGACTATATCACGCAGCCGGTACGCAATCTTAAAGCCTTTTTTATTGACGACTGGAGCAAGCGTACCAATATTTTGCTGTATATGGAAAGTATAGATTCTTCATTGAGCTTTGCCCGTAATATTTTCGGCAAACTGAAAACTCACTTAGACTCGGGTCCTGCACCCACAGCCTTCAACCCCAAAGCACAGGAACTGGCACATAAAGTAGAGAAGATTATCAACGGAAAAGCCATGGTGATGAGTACGGAAACTTTATTAGGCATACCTACCACTGCACATATACTCGGCGGTGCATGCATGGGCAAAGATGTGCATAGTGGCGTTATCGATAAAGATAATCATGTTTTCAATTATCAACATATGCTGGTTTGTGATGGCAGCATGATATCTGCCAATCCCGGCGTGAATCCCAGTTTAAGTATTACGGCTATCAGCGAAAGAGCCATGAGTAAAATACCGAAAAAAGAAGAGTAGTTTATCTGTTAAGCCGGATAAATTGCCATATTATTATCCGTTTCCCAAATTTTTACCTGCAATTCCAAATCAGTTGCTAATCGCTTTCTGATTTTTTCATAAATCACTCTGGCAATATTTTCTACCGTCGGGTTCAAGTCTTTAAAATCTTCGGTGTCCAGATTTAGGTTTTTATGGTCGTAAGGTTTATACACTTCCTCGTGTATCAGTTGATTAAGGATTTTCAAGTCCAAAACATATCCGGTATCGGGATCCACTTCTCCGGTTACTTTTATTTCTACAATATAATTATGGCCATGATAATTTTCATTGGCACACAACCCGAATATTTCTTTATTTTTTGCCTTATCCCATTGCTTATTCCACAATTGATGCGCTGCGTTGAAATGTGATCTTCTTATGACTGCAGTTTTCACGTATCTTTGTTTTCGCTGTAAAAATACAAAAAATAGCAGAGCTTTATGTTGTTTAAAGATGTCATAGGTCAAACCGCCATAAAAGAACGCCTGATGCAAATGGTGCAACAGGATAAAATACCGCATGCTCAATTGTTTTTGGGCGATTCGGGTGTGGGTACTTTGCCGCTGGCTCTTGCCTTTACACAATATGTGGTTTGCGAAAATAAAACCGGCACGGACAGTTGCGGACAGTGCGCACCTTGTATAAAAGCCGGCAAACTCATTCATCCGGATATTCATTTTACTTTTCCGACGGTAAGCGGTGTTAAAAAGTCGAAAAAAGGAAAGGGCAATGATGATGATGACGAAAAAAAGACCAGTAAACCCGTATCGGCAGATTTTATAGAAGAATGGCGCAAGTTGATTTTGGCAAAACCATATGCTTCGGAGCTCGACTGGATACGCTCCATTACCGAAGAAAATAAACAAGCGAATATTACGGCTGATGAAGCCCGCACAATCATTCGGAATCTGAATATGACGCCATTTGAGGCGAAATATAAAATTCACTTGATTTGGATGGCAGAAAATCTGGGCAAAGAAGGCAATATTTTGTTGAAGTTGCTGGAAGAGCCACCACAAAATACCATCTTGATTTTAGTAGCAGAAAATCAGGAAGAGCTGTTGTCAACCATTATTTCGCGCTGTCAGATTTTAAAGATTCCAAAAATTCAGGATCAGTTTATCAAAGCCGAGTTGATACAAATTGGCGTTACTCAAAGCAAAGCCGATCATATTGCATATTTGTCGGATGGAAATTATTACGCGGCCTTATCGCTGGCAGAAAGTGAAACCGATAAACAGATAGACTTGCTGAATACCTGGTTTGAATATGCCATTTACATGAAGGTGCCCGAGTTGTTCAGGTGGGTGGAGGAAACCTCAAAAATGGGGAGAGAGAATATCAAATCCTTTTTGGAATATGTAACGCATTTGCTGCATGAGTCTATGCTTTTCAAATTGATACCCGATTACAACCCGAGGCTGACGGAAGATGAAATAGATTTGTGCAACCGGCTAAACAGAAGCATCATACCCGACAAGCTGGAAGCCTTGCTTGCATTAATCAATAAGAAGCATTATGAAATAGAGCGCAACGTAAACCCCAAGATGGTCTTAATGGACATGTCGCTCAAAATAAACCAGCTGGTACACGGCAAGGCAATAGAATAGGGTAATGGTGTATTTACTTACAGCAATTAGCAAAACAGGTATTGAAAAATAGTTGTATTATTAATAAATATTGATAATATAGTCCTAAAAAAATGTAGTTGTGCAAAGGCTACCGATGTTAGATGACGTTTTTTACTCAAAAATATATTTAATGTATTCGATAATTTCTTGATTATTAAAATTTACATTTCTAATAATATCGATTTCATTTTTCCATTCAACTGATTTTTCTTGGGCAAATAAATGTATATTTCGTAAAAATTCTAATGGTTCTTTTCTGTGTAATGTCGCTATTTCTTTTTTGGTATTGTCATAGTCAAATTTTGTCAAAAGATTAAGAATATAAAGCCTTACTTTCTCATCTTTTTCTGTATTATATTTATTTTTTAGTGTTTTTATTGATGATTTATTCAGTTTATCAAAATTTCTTAAAGATGAGAGGGAAACGAATTTCCAGTAGCTTTCTTTGTCTGATAGAAATCGGTTTATGCAGCTTTCTTCAGTTTCATTAGTAAATCCACTCTCTTTTATTTTTTTGCCTGAAATAATTGTATCAAGCCAATTTTCATACCAGTCTAAAAAATCATTTTCTTTATAAAAACACGGACAATATTCAATTTCATCATAGGTGTCTATTATTTTTCCTTTATTTTTTCCATTAACAATTATTCCTAAATATTCAGAACATCCAGCATAGCCAATATTTAATATTCCAGCATAGGCTTTTGCTATCTCTATTTCATAATCTTCATCTGAAATATTGTCTTCCATTTTAAGATATATATATTCCCAAATTTCATCCGTTGTTTCTTCAGTTAGAAAAGGTTGTTGTTCAAGATATTTTAGGGAAGGGTCTGAAATGAATTGATAAGGGTGACCAAGTTTGAATATACCATAGTTGGGTCCTGCACCAGAATTTCCAACAACAGAATTTTCATAATTTATTCCTCCATTTCCAATTTCGGAAATAAATTTTTTATAACCTTCAGGAAGCATAATGTTGTATTCACATTCAAATTGTTCTACCTCAATTAATTCTAATGGTTTGTCTAAAAAATATTTGTGAGAAGAAGAACCAAATACTTCAAAGAATGAATCAGTATTTTTTGCTAATCTTAATTTTATTTTGATTCTGTCAATTTGAGATAGTTCGATCATAAAATTTATGCTAACGGCTGAAAATTGGCGCTGGTTGTGCGTGTATAGCACGAACCAACACTTATTTACAAATTAAATATAACACCCAAAACTTGAATTACCAAATCTACCACAACTAGTGCCAATTTTTTGTTAGCAAACGTTTATTAGTGTGTGTATATCCAATAAATTTTATTCTTAATATCTTCAGCGTGTCTACAAAAATCAATAACTTTGTCAATTAAATCTGCATACTTTTCATACCTAGTCGTTTTCTTTAGATAATAAATTTTACCTTCTATTTCTACCTTATCAGATATGTCAATCCAAATGTCAACTTTATTGAGTTCCATTTTATAATTAACAATCTGAACTTTGTTGAACACATTATTGTATTTTGAATCATCTTTAATCCAGCACCGACTTTCATTAACTGTTAAATAATAATTTAAATTTTCTTTTTCCATTTTTTCATAATCAATCTCAATTTCAAATGGTAATTCTGATTGATTTAACCTTAAGTAATTCTTGACTTTGACAAGTACTTCTTTTAGAGATTTTGGTTCAATAGTTGGAATTAAATCTTTATTCTCAAATAACTCATCATAAGTCGCTTTTAGAAGTTTTATTTCATCTGAATTTAGAAATGATCTTTTGTTTTGCCATATACTGCCTTCTGATATTTCGTATTGAAAGTCTCTGCCTAAAAATGGCGCAAGATTCTTATTGTTATGCCTGTCACTCGTAAGTCTAATATGAATTTCTGCACCCAATTTGAATTCTTTAAATGTTTGCTAACGGCAGTCTGTGAAAAAACCTTCATTTTCCGCAAATTCCGTAATTTAAAGGTAGGTATTTGCTTTATAAATGGCAATAGGGGATGTATATTTTTTCTTCAATATTGTTTTGTCATTAAATCATACTAGTCTTACATTAGCTTTTTCTACGTTTTGTAAAATGAAGCTTAGTCGTTAGTTTATGTCCAAATTGATAAACCCAATCTTTTCCATTCTGCTTTCAGTGCATGTAGAGACTCTAAATCCGATTCATTCTCTATTAAGAAGAATGCCAAGTTTTTATTGATTCCATTATCAATTAGAATTGATCCAATTCCGTCATGAACTATATCACGCATTCTTGTGTAGTTTTGAAAAAAGTTTTCTTTTATTTGAATTTTGTGAAGTTTATTTACTTTATAGATTGACCTTATTCCGTTTTCTTCAATTTCAATAGAATCATTTTTTAAAAACAGAATGCCTGTAATATCGTAATTCACTAACCACCAATCATATTTTCTATTATCAAATATTGTTAAATATAAAATGTAAATTAAAATTAATATAAGATATGTATAAACGTAATTATAGCCATTTATTAAGAGTAAGGATATAATTATTGAGATTAGAATAACTGGGATAAATTTAAAAGCAAACGGACCAACATCGTTCCAGCGACGTTTCTTCTTTATAAGTTTTATTTTTAGAGAGTGTTCCAAAATAGTCTAATTAAAGTATGCCTCTAAGAAATCCTCATTATGCTATTTTTCGATTTTTTAATGATAGTTATAAGTTCCATATCTGACACTGGTAGATGTCTATTTTTTAGAGTAAAGTAAAGAGTAGTAATTCTTTCATTGCTATGTAAATCATTTACAATATTGATGGATTTGTAATTTTAAAAGAACGGGAATTATAAATGTGAAGTTGTTCAAGTGATAAGCATTTTATTTGGTTTTAGTGCTTTTGTTGTTTCATGCTATTAGTTTGCATTTCTTGCAAATGCATCCGTAACGGTAAGTCGCAATACCCAAATCAATGATTTGTTTGGATTCATCTCTATTTTTTCTAGTATTCCACCACAACGAACAAACGATTTTTCAGAAAAATTATCAAGGTTTATTTTGTCTTTAAATATAAATTTTTCAAAGCACATAATATTTGTTCCTTTTGAATTTGTTGCGCAAGAAAAAGCGGTGTTGCTTGAATCTGTTACCTCAAATTTTATTTGATTTAAAGCACCATCTTTAATTGTCACAGGATGAGCTGACATGATAATCTTTTGACCTTGATATTTCATAACATTTTTCTCAAGTTCTTTATAAGTCATTTTTTTTTCAGTCACCATACCCGCAGCAGAATAGATATTAATGTATAGAATTATGGCATGAAATTCAGAAGTGTCCTTTTGTGTAGATTTTAAAAGTTTTGAGGATTCATTGAAAGCAGATTTCCAATCTTCAGCTTTTAAATAGGGAATTAAACTTTTGAAATCGTCATACGATAAGTCTTGTCCGAATGACTGATTTATTCCGATGAACAAAATTAGAAGTGTTAATGCTTTTTTCATTATTGTATAAATTATCAGGATTAATTTTTCGGATCTTCTGTTTCGTAAAAGTCATTACTCGTTTCTTCATTCATCCGTATTTTTGCACTGTACTTAGCTCGCGCAGATTTTTCTCTTGAAAACATATTTTTCATATCCTCTTCGTTTTTAGTAAAAATCATTGTGTTAGTTATAGAGAGTGAAAAAGCAATTTTTTCAACATCATGGTCAGCTCCAATGTATGTAAATGTCCAACGGTTAAGTTTTAGTTCTTCAATGAGTTTCTTAATGTCATTACCTGAATATTCCTTAGAAGCATTTTCCTCGCCGTCTGTCAAAATTGTCACAAGCACATTATAGTCTGTTTGATATTGTAATACTTGTTTAAGCTTGTTAATACTGAATCCCATTGCATCATAGAGTGGTGTAGATGCGTTTGGTTTATATCTTGTATCATCAATTAACTCAAGTTTTTTTGCAGGGTCAATAAAGTGCAGTAATTTTTGTTCAATACCGTTAAATGTTACTAAAGAGATAAAATGTTCTTGTTCAGGAAATTCCTTTTCAATTCCTTTTACAGTCTGTACAATTTCGTTAAAGCCTTGGATAATTGTTTTCTTAATCGACTCCATTGAGCCGCTCTCGTCCAAAATAATGAGGTTGTGTACTTGATGTTTTTTGTCCATAATATAAAATTTAAAGTTTTTCTGTTATCGGGTTAAAAATTGGCTGTAAATGAGAGACTGTTTAAGTACATCCGTTTTTTTGTTTTTCTAATTTTATAAAGGGACGAATTCTTTTTTATGATACATTTACAATACTCTTATACATGTAAATACTCTATTTTTTTCGTCTTCTTCTTGTGTTCTCCAAATACTATTATCTGCCGATTTTAATCGTTCGGTCAAATTAAAATTTCCCATTTTTTTTACTAAATTTTCATTAGGTATAATATTATTATCTTCATCTACTATTTCTCCATTAGTTTCTCTTGCAAGAAAATATGCAATAATATTTACAGTTTCAATATTTTCTGACGATACTTCAAAGATCAATGGGTTGTCATTTATATCAAGAATTTCAAAACACAATTCTTTGTTTTGCCTAGAGCACATATATAAATAAGTCCAATTTTTACTTGTTAAAGGATTACTGTTTCCCTCACTATCATAATCATGAAAATCGTCACCAAAAAAATATGCTGCTAAAACCCTAAAATCAGGTTTTTCAGAATTTACTTTTACTTTAATTTTGTAATTTTCTTTCATTTATAATATTAAATAATTATATGTCGTCAATTTGGTTAATGAACTAAGCCTAAGAGAAAACCTCCGTTCCGCCTTTTTTGTTTTTTAAAGGTAGTTATTTGTTTCAAAAATGGCAATAGGAGATGTATATTTTATAGAGTAAAGTAATGTAGTTGCAAGTTTGCTTTTTTACTTCTTTTTAAACTAGGCAAAAAAATGTATTATTTTGTAAGTATCTCAAGCTTACTTAATTTCAGATTTTTTTAGTTTGCTTATATTTGTGCAAATTGAGTCATAATATGGGGCGTATTTTTTTATTTCCGGGTTTTGGCGAAGATGCTTATTGCTTTGATGAATTGTTGCCTTATTTACAAAAAAGCCATGAACTTTTTCCGGTTGACTATCGTCCGGTGTTAGATAAATTTACCTTTCCACTAATCAGCAGAATGCAGTTTTGCCATGCCATAATACGTTATTACGGCATAAAAAAACAAGATAAAATAATCGGTCATTCAATGGGCGGATACCTTGCTTTTCAGATCCGCGAAATTATTTATAACGATATTTGTCTGGTAGGTTCATTTTGTGACCCACAGAAAATTATTCAGTTTTTTCCGCAATCACCCCGTCTGTCACAATTAGTAGCCGGCTCCGGTTTAATAAAAACAGATTTCCTGAGAAATTATCTTTTGAGCAAAATTCAAGATGAACGTATAAAAACCGTTCAGGAAAAAGTGATGCGCAATATGAAATCATTCAGCAATACGCAGTTGGCTCTCATGTTGGAAGTTTCTTACGAGAGTAAAATAATTTCAGAACAAGTAAATCCATTGCGTATTCATGCAAAGACTGATAAAGTAGTATTGCCACCCGACGAATCTTATATTGAAGTTGACGGTGGACATTTTTGTATGAATCTCTATCCTGAACAAGTGGCATCTGCCATGAAAGAAAATGATTTTATCAGCTAATTAAAAGTTTTTACGAACTAATTCATAATGCGATGTATTACCATCTGTCAATATCATTCCGTAATCATTGTTTAAATAGATATCTGTAGTGACTGTAATGCTTCCAGGCTGATTGGAAGTGGAAATTACATGATATTTGTCACAAAGAAATGTACCAGCAGGAACTGTTATAGATACATTTTTTGCAACGATACTTATTGTATTTGTTGCCGTGTAGCCAAGCGTAGTTGTAGTAGTTGATGTCCATGAATTGCCTATACTCCCATTTAATTTGTATGGAATATTTGCATTTGCCATGTCTTCGGTAGATGAACTATATAAATCATTTCCACAAGGTTTTGTATATGATTTATAAATCGGATAAAAACTGCCGTCATCAAACAAATCTTCAGATCTAAATACACCTTGGGTAGATGTGCTAAAACAGCTGACATATAGGGTGTCTGCAAAGAATAATATTGGCTCATTCGAATAAACCCATTTGTGTCCGTCTCTGATCCATCCAGTCAGGTTGGTGCAATTTGTAGGGGTATTATTATTTGAATCATCATCTTTCTTACAGGAAGCTATAAAAAGTGTTATAGCAAATAAAGCCATGTAAATTTTTATTGTCTTTTTCATAAAAAATAATTTCTTACAAAAATAACAGAATATTACATTAAACAAAGAAAAAGTTCAACTTTTTAATATTTTTATTTGAAGAACACTGAAAGTTTTATCCGTAATCTTAAAACGATCATCTGTTCGTTGCCCGATTACCCAAATCAATTTGTCACCGGAGAACAACAAGGGAGTATTCTCTTTTTCAATTAAGCTTAATTTTTCATCTTTAAAGTATTTAGACAATTTCTTCTTGCCGGCTTTCTCCGAAGATTTCGGCTTGCTCATGCCGAAAGGATAAAAATAATCACCTGTCTTTGGGTAACGAATCAGCAAAGGTAAAATGATTTTTGATGCATCAAAAAAGGCATATTTTCCGGATTTTTTAAGATTTACTTTTTCTATCGGTATCAGCTTGCCTTCCATTTTAAAATTATTAAATTGCAGATTAAACGGAAACTTGTCGATTTGTAAATATTCATCCCGCTGAATATTTTTGTCCACTATCAATATGCTTTTTCTGTCAAATACTAGACGATGATTTTCTGTATAAAATTGCTTACCTGAAATTTCATTTTCAGACTGTATCAACTGATAAATTAAGTTCGTTTGATCTGTGTTAAAACCGAACTCTGCTAAGATGCGATACAGTAAAGTTTTGCCGTATTGTTTCGAACGGATAAATCCTATTTTAATTTCCGTGATTCCGTCTTTTGTGCTGACACCATTTTTTTTCAACTTTTGCAAATATTCATCTGTCAGCATTTCGTAATCGCGCATATAAGAGACGGTGTCAGCAAAATTTTCTTTAAAGTTTTCATTCAGCTGAGTAAAAAAGGGCAGGAGATGATGTCTTATTTGGTTGCGCTGATAGCTGTCACTCGCATTACTTGAATCTTCGCAATATTCAATTTCATTTTTTTGCATATAAG
>DAOQII010000017.1:0-17163 GCA_035339455.1 Chitinophagales bacterium | reverse complement strand
CTTTTACAGGCATGTTTGATAATCTGCACATCGCGCTAGTTCAGCCGGATTTAGCATGGAAGAACAAGAAGTTAAATCTGGAACATATTGAAGATATGATTTTTCCCTTGAAGCAGGCTGCCGATATTTTCATCCTGCCAGAATTGTTTAACACTGCTTTTTGTGTAGATGATCCCGAATTGGCAGAAACTGAAAATGGCGACACAGTTTCTTGGATGCAACAACTGGCAAGTGCTAAAGAGACGGTTGTTTGTGGCAGTCTTTTAATTAAGGAAGAAGATAAAATATATAACCGATTTCTTTGGGTAGATAAAAACGGGATTCAATACCGGTACGATAAGCATCATTTGTTTTCGTTAGTAAATGAAAACGAATCCAATTTAATTTACCCGGGCAAAAACAAAATAAGCATCTCGTATGATAAGTGGGAAATTCAGCCATTTATATGTTATGATTTGCGGTTCCCGGCGTGGTGTCAAAATGACCATAATGTTCAGGTGCAGATTTTTGTAGCCAGCTGGCCACAAAAGCGCATACATCACTGGATGACTTTATTACAAGCCAGAGCTATAGAAAACCAGTGCTATACAATTGGCGTAAACCGCATTGGTGAAGACGGCCACGGGCATTTACATAATGGTCATTCTTGTTCGTTTGATTATAAAGGAGACTTATTATGTGATATGCAGGAAAAAAACGGCATCGAAATTGTTGCACTAAGTAAAGAAAAATTAGAAAAATACCGGAATCAATATCCTTTCTGGAAAGACCGATAAATATGCAAGAAAATAAAGAACAACATCCTGCAGGCTGGGAAAATATAGAAGCTCACCTTTCCAAGGTTTATGGCAAAGTTCCGGATTTGCCCGGCATTTTATTTTTAATCGGACACAGGGAGTTGGGTAAACATCAAACAAAATTTTCCAAAGAGCAAAAACAAGATTTAATCCATGTGGCCGTATGCACGTTGCTTTCGGCAAAAGGTTATTATGCTTTTGTGGCGCTGGATGAAGACGGCTGGCCTCATTTTGAGCCATTAAAAAACGCTCCGAAACTGGAACATAATCAACAAGAAAATTTATTAAAAGAAGCCATAGTTGATTATTTTTACCGCGAAGAAATTTTATAATATCGAGATATGAAAAAACAAATTTTACATTTAATTCTATTCTTATTTTCATTGAATTTGCTGGCCCAGAATAACGCTACAACCAAGAGCAAGCCCGCAACAACCGCCCAAAAGAAAACGACGACGAAACCTGTTACAAAAAAAACAACTTCCAAAACGGGTACTAAAACCTCGACAACCTCAAAAACAAAAACTACTGCTACTAAAACAAACAAAATGGATACTTCTACTTATGTTATCATCACCACAGATTTGGGTACAATGAAATTGCGATTGTATGATGAAACGCCCTTGCACAAAGCTAACTTTATAAAAATCGTTCAAGACGGCGTACTCGACTCGACGTTGTTTCACCGTGTCATCCCACAGTTTATGATACAAGGTGGCGATGTTAATTCTAAACATGCCCAACCCGGACAACAATTGGGAACGGGCAATCTACCATACACCGTTCCGGCAGAATTCAATCCAAAGTTGATTCATAAAAAAGGTGCATTGGCTGCTGCACGCACCGGCGATTTTATTAACCCTAAAAAAGAATCCTCTTCTACGCAGTTTTATATTGTACAAGGAAAAAGTTATACTCCGGCAGAGCTGACTATGCTGGGACAGCGCACAGGACATGGTCCGTGGACAGAAGAACAGATAAAGATTTATGGCCAAAACGGAGGTACTCCTATGTTGGATATGCAATATACCGTGTTTGGTGAAGTGGTGGAAGGCTTTGAAGTGATAGATAAAATTGCAGCGGCTCAGCGTGACGGTGCAGACCGACCCTTTACGGATATCCGGATGCAAGTGAAGATTGAAAAAAACGGAAAGTAAAGCACCCTTCATCTCGACCAGAGGGAGAGATCTCTTGAAATCCATAGATTCCCTTTAATCTAATCAGAATTTCTAGCACATTTCGACATGATGAACTGACGAATTATAAACTTTCTTGAATCTGCCTATTGACAAATACCGCAATTTGATATAATATTGCATGTTCTTTCACCAAAACATAAGTAGTGGTAAAAATCGCTGATTTAAAAATTTCATCCCGTAAAGAAAATATTGTTGATGTAGAGACACTTGTAGAGTCGTTGCGTATTCAATTTGAATTAAACGACACCAAGTATCACAATATGCTGCTTGCTTCCGTTGAAGCTGTTAACAATGCTATTGAGCATGGCAATAATTCGGATGAAGACAAGAATGTTTATATTTCTGCCATTCGCTGTGAAACCACGCTAAAGTTAAGCATTAAGGATGAGGGCAGAGGATTTAATCCGGATAAACTACCTGACCCTACCTGTGGCAAATTTTTAGAGCAACCCGATGGCAGAGGCGTATTTTTAATACGTCAATTAGCCGATGAGGTGGCATTTTTAGATGGCGGAACACGCATCGAAATGAAGTTTAGGCTTTAAAAATCATTTATTTTTTTTAAAGGCAATACCACTTATTACAGTTTTCTTATATTTGGCTTCCAAAAAAATTATATATGCGCTTATTAAAATACACATTCGTATTAATGAGTATATTCTCAGTATTTACTGTAATAGCTCAAGAGAAGATAAACATGCAATTGCAACTTAAGAAAGGCGATTCTTACCGTGTGACGATACCGATGAATGCACCCATGCAGATGGAAACCAAGCTTGACCCAGAAGCAATGAAAAAACTTTTACTAAATATGGGCATCGAAGAAGACTCTGTAGAAGCTCAGATAAAGAGCATGGAAGATGATAAAGAAGCCAATCAAACCATACAGATGAATATGTCAATGGAAATGTGTTTATTGTTTAATGTGATAGAAACTACTTCTGAAAAATATACATTGGAAGCTTACTATGAATATCTCGAAACTTCTGTACAAGCTAAAGATGAAACGTATTCAATTTCAACTCGTAAAAAATCTGAAGGGTTAAATGAAGACCAAGAGAAAGAACTGAATAGTTTAAAGAATATTATCGGAAAAAAGTTTAAGGTAAATATAGATTCAAGAGGGAAATTACTATCGCTGGAAGGCTATGACAAGATATTAAAGGCGGCTAAAATCAAAAAGAGCAAAGACTTCTTGTCAAACGAAAATTCGATGCTTTCCGATCAACTTCAGACAGATGAAATAAACACGACCATGAGTGGTATTTTTGACATCTTACCGCCCACAGAAGTTAAAATCGGAAGTACTTGGACTAAAGATATTAGTGTTAAAGATGAATTAACGCCTTACACTATTAAAACAAAATATACGTTGAAAGAAATAAGAAGAGATGATGTTGTTATTCTTAGTGAGTCAGTTTTTTACAACAATTTAGAAGATGCAAAATTAGTAACCGTTGATGGCACAGGCAGCGGCAACATCACAATGAAAAGAGCGGATTACTTTCAGCAAGAACAGCCATATAATTACGAACTTAAAATGAAGATGAAACTATTTGGTATGAACATGAATATTGTAACTCCGGCATCCGGCACATACAAAGTTGAAAAATTATAACCTACTTTTCAAACACATACTCTGCCCAAACGGGATGATGGTCTGAGATTTTATTCTTATCGATTCTGAACGCTACCGGTTGTAGCATTGGCTGACTCAACATATAATCTATACGCAGAAATGGAATTTTGCCACTATAGGTAGAACCTACACCAAATCCATTTTCTAAAAAAGCGTCTTTCAGATTACTGGAAACGGTATTGTAGACATAAGAATTAGGCAAGTCGTTAAAATCTCCACACACGATATAGGGCAATGTTTGTTTATCTAAAATCAATTTCAATTCCGTTGCTTGTTTGGCTCGCCGCACAAAAGCACGTCTTAGTTTGCCCACAATCTTCATCACCCCATTTTCGTCTATATTCTGATTTTCTTTCAGCTCAACTATCGTCTGGTATTCATCTTTTCCAAAATAAATGGATTGCAGGTGTACACAAAAAATGCGAATGGTCGTATCTGAAAAAGCAAAATCTGCATAAATGCCTTTGTAGGGCTGTTTGCCATATCCGGTTTTAAAATTTTGCTTTAAGATTTGTCCGCTGTCTACTATCTGTTTTTTAGAGAAAATAGCAATACCCCATTCATCTGTATTCCGCAATACCAGCTCCCGAGTAAAATAATAATGGGAATATCCTGCTTCTTGCAGTTGTTTAATCGTGTTGAAAGTTTGTGAGGTGTCGCTGTAAAATTCCTGAAAGCAAATGATGTCGGCATCAATATCTTTTATCGTCTTAAAGATTTCATTTTTAGAATTTCTGTTTTCGCTCCAGTTATACAAATCAAAATCTCTGACATTATAAGACAAGATTTTTATTTTCGGTTTATCCGCAACTTCATGATTTTTGAAAATACCGAAGCTAAATAAGTGCAGTAACTGTGGAACACACAACATAATTGCGAATGCAGAAACCAGGGCAAAATAACGTCTGCGCCATATCCAGATAAATACAAACAAGAGATTGACAAAAATAAAAAATGGCAAGAGCATTCCGAACAATGGGAGCATCCATACTTTCTCAGGATGCAGATAGGCGGCAGACAAACATAACAATAAAGCCGCCACTGCTATAATATTAGTAGTACGAGATAAAAACGATATCAGCCATTTGATAATTTTCAATCTTCTTTGCTCAATTGAAATAAAAAATCTTTTTCTTCTTTGCTTAAACTTTCATAACTGGATTTGTTGATTTTGTCCAGTATGGCATCCAGACGTACTTGCTTATCTTGATGAGAAGTCTTAATTGTACTGCTTTTATCGTAATTTGACGATGTATTTTTATTGACTTTCATCTCCGACGATTTTTTCCGGAACAGATGAACAAAGAAATCTTCAAGTTTGTAATACGGTTTTGCCAAATCTCTTCCATTCTGCAACAAACGGATATACACAAATCCCATGATGGCTCCGCCAATATGTGCGATATGCCCTCCGGCATTGCCATTGGGAATATTGATTAAATCTAAAACGACATAAGCCAAGGCTATCCATTTTAGTTTCACTCGCCAAATCATGAACAAGTTTAGTTCATAATCGGGTGCAATGACTGCGCCTGCCACAACAAATGCCAGCACGCTGGCGGAAGCACCCAATGCAATTGCCGAATAATACCCCACCGAAAGTGCATCAAAAAAATTGTAAGACAAGACAAACAATATACCACCAAACAATCCTCCATATAAGTATAATGGAACAATCTTGCTTTTACCCACCAGATCTTCCACTATCATCCCAAACCAATACATCCCCAGCATATTAAACAACAAATGAAAGAAAGACTGATGTACAAACATGTACGTGATAAATCCCCACGGATGTCTCATTAATTCTGACGGATTGGAGTACAGGTAAAAAAAGCTGTAAACATTAAAATCAGATTGAGAAAAGAAAAAAGGCAGGTTTATCAAACCCAGCACAACAAACACGGCAACATTAATCAATATAAGCCTGATAAGGTTACTGCCATATATGTACTGCCATTTTATATCTTCAAAAATTGATTTTCCGTTCATGGTGCTTGAGGGTATTTTATGCGATAAATATATCTAATAAAACGTGGTTTTGTTGGTTTTATTCCAAAAATAAACGAGCAAAAACCCGGTGATGGCACCGCCGATATGTGCATAGTGTGCTACGCCGGTATTTGCAAAACTGCCATATCCCAAATCATATAATATCAATATGCCCGGAATGGCGTATTTGGCTTTAATAGGGACCGGAAAAAACAATAAAATCAATTCCGTATTAGGGAATAAGTACGCAAATGCCGCTACGATACCATTAATAGCTCCTGAAGCACCCAGCATCACTGAAATATATTGATTTTGTAAGAAAACATTGGACACATACGGCAGCCAGTTGGCATCCGGGTTTGTACTGAGTAATTTCAATCCTTCAGTATTAATAAAAGCATCCGGTTGTAAATTAAACGTACCTATATGATGATAAATCATCAAGCCATTGATTAACAAATGAGCAGCTATCGCTCCAAAACCGGATATGAAATAGAGTAAAAAGAAACGCTTTATACCTAACATCTGCTCTACAATACACCCAAAGTTCCACAAAGCGAACATATTAAAGAAAATATGAGCAAAGCCGGCATGTGCAAACATGTGCGTAACCAACTGATAGGGCTTAAAATCCGGATTGGATGGATAATAAACAGCCAAATAACTATTTAATTGCGGAAAAATCAGGTAATCAACAAGGAAGATAGCGACATTTATTATAATCAAATTCTTGACTAATGGTGTCATTTGCATAAAACCGCCCGTTCTTCTAAAATTACTCATACAGCATTAAATTTATGTTCAATTTCGTCGAAAGTAAATTGGACAAATGTCGCCAATCCCGCCGGGTTGAGCAGTGGTTGCTCGCAGGCAAACAGTTCGTCTATTAACGTTTGCATCTCCATTTTGGATAATAATTTCCCGGGTTTTATGGCAGTTTGATAAGCAAGCGTTTTTGCCACGTTATTTCGCTTGTCTATAGTTTCGCCTTTACCCGAATTTTTATATTCTTCCAACAATTTTTCAATTAATAAAGTTTCATTTTCATCTGCCAAATCGCCGGGCATACCATGTATAACAAAAGTTGTTTTTCCAAAAAAATCAATATCAAAACCCAATATTTTCAGTTCCGGTAAAATCTCTTGTAAAATAATAGTATCAGACGGATTCAGTTCCAAAGATTTGGGAAATAAAGTCTGCTGCGAAGCGCTTGCTGTTTGTGACAGATTGCGCAAGTACTTTTCAAACAAAATGCGTTGGTGTGCTTTGTATTGGTCAACAAGAATAAATCCACTTTTTATTTGTGTGAGTATATAACGGAAGTGCAGCTGTATCGGCTCAAACCGTTCATCCTTAAAAGGCCTGTTGCTGATTTCGTTTTCATTTTCCAACGCTTCCAACTGATCCATTTTGCTGCGAATAGTCAATACCTTTTCTTCTGTTTCCTCATCTGTTTCATACAATTTTTTCCACTGCTCATAGGTCTGCTCATGTGTGGGGATATCTTTATGAAATGGCGAATCATAAGAACCCTTGCTGGAAACATTTGTATTGGCTTTAGATGGCAATACTTTAAAAGGCTGTTCAAAATGCACTTTTTCGTCTACCAGTGTATTAAACATTTTCTCGTGTTCAAAATCTATAGTAGGCGCAATGGAATATTGTGAAAGTGCATGTTTAGTGGCAGCATTCAGTAAGAGATAAACAGATTTTTCGTCTTCAAATTTTATTTCTTGTTTGGTAGGATGCACATTTACATCTATGGCATCAGGATTAATATCGATAAACAAACAATAAAACGGATAACTCTTATCATGTATCAGTCCATCATAAGCCTTTGCTACGGCATGATTGAGAAAATTATTTCTTATAAAACGATTATTCACGAAGAAATATTGCTCGCCTCGTGTCTTTCGGGAGAGTTCAGGTTTGCCAACAAAACCACGCACGCTGACATATTCGGTAAGTTCTTCTATGGGAACGAGCTTGTCATTATAGTTTTTGCCTAAAATTCCCACAATACGCTGTCGCAAATTGCCGGATTTGAGGTGATAAATTTCGAGTCCATTATGATGCATGGAAAAGAAAATTTGAGGATTGGCTAATGCCACGTGAATAAATTCATCCAGAATATGCTTAAATTCTATTTGGTTGGATTTGAGAAAATTCCGGCGTGCCGGAACATTATAAAATAGATTCTTTACCGAGATAGAAGTTCCATTTCCATGTGAGCACGGTTCTTGCAATACAACCTTAGAACCTTCAATAATGAGGATTACGCCATTTTCTCTGTCGGCGGTTTTTGTCTTCATTTCCACATGTGCTACAGCCGCAATGGATGCCATGGCCTCGCCCCGGAAACCGAATGTATGCAAGGAAAATAAATCTTCTATTTTGTTGATTTTAGAAGTTGCATGTCGCTCGAAACTCATGCGGGCATCAGTTTCACTCATTCCTTTGCCATCATCCACCACTTGTATGAGTGTGCGACCCGAATCTTTAATAATGAGCTGAATATGTTGTGCTCCTGCATCAATACTGTTTTCCATCAGTTCTTTTACCACCGAGGCCGGGCGTTGTATCACCTCACCGGCAGCAATTTGGTTGGCAATATGGTCAGGCAGCAAACGGATTATATCAGACATCTGCCAAATATACGCCAAATGAAGTAGATACTAAAACGAGTAACTCTATGGAAATTTGTATTTTTGATTTAATGGACTATCTGGCAGTATTATTACTTACGTTTTTATTAAGCTATTTAATTTATAAACTTAAGCTAAATCACATTTGGTTGGGCTACATAATAATTGCAGCATTAGATTATGCATTTTATTTCGTAAAATGTTATGGGTATTATCTGAATCAAAATAAATTCGGAGTTGGTTTCTATCTGTTTTTGGGTCTGGACACTTTTATTAAATACTTACTCTTGTCACTGGCTGTATTAATTATATTAAACTACTTCACATATAGAAGGTTCTTCTATATTCCAGATTCGAAAAAAGGAATTCCATCTGATGTAATAGATGATATTTTTTGAATACGGACAACCATAAGTGCGATATCAGCAATGAGTACCTGAAGTAACATTATTTAATCCCATTTACAACTTGTGCTTTGATATGCAAAAATCTATAAACCAATTTGGTTGAGCAATCAACTATTTTATCACCTTCTTTTTCTTAACCCGAACTCAGATTTTTACTGACCGTTTATATAATTTAAACTTCTACCGAATTATTTTTTGCAATATCTCCCAAAAACTCACCGGCTTTTGTCATGGTGCGTTTTCCTGTTTCGAAGTCCACACTGACCAAGCCAAATTTATAATACGTGCCGATATTCCATTCATGATTATCGATAGTACTCCAATGAAAATACCCGCGAATATCAATGCCGTCATCCATCGCTTTTTTCATCCAGCCCAAATAATCTTTTATACTTTGAATTCTGAATGCTGCATCATAAGTGCAAACACCACTTTCAGTAATAATGATAGGCTTTTTCGTTTTTTTCCAGTAGCGATGAAAAATATGATAAAATTCTTCGGGAGCATATTCCCACATCAAATCTTGTTTTCTGCCTAGTTTATCCAGTACTCCGGGTGTATTGATATTATCAATAGGATGGGGACGATACGGAATACGGGCATAATAGCTCAATCCCTGAAAATCGACTTTAAGAAAATGATTGTGGCAGTATTCCATAAACCACCAGTCGGATATTTTAGCAGCTATATGCCCCGGAAATACTTCTCCGGCAAACTTTACGGTGTTAAATGAAATACCGATTGGCGCATTTGATTCTTGTTTGATGATGTCATAAGCCTCCTCATGTGCTTTGCTCATTTCTTTCAGCACTTTCCTGGCAAGCAGTAATTTATTTTTTTTGAATGGAGGAAAAAATCCGGTTATCCAGCCGTTGCTGACATAGACATTGGGTTCATTAAATGTATTCCACGAATCGACTAAATGACCGAATGTATTGACCGTTTTTTGTACAAAGTCGAGCCACATTTTCCGGTTGCCTTCTTTTTCCCAGCTGCCTGCCTCCTCAAACCAAAGCGGATTGGTGAAATGATGCAACACCAACATGATGTGTATGCCCCTGTTTTTCAGTTCCTGCATAAATTTCAGGTAGGCTTCCGTTTCTGTTTTATCAAACTCGGCAAAAGGTGCCTTTTGCAGTTTACTCCAGTCGTGGCTCATACGGTAGGCATTTCCCATTTGACAGATATAATTTAAATCTTCTTCACGGTGCAATTCATGCTGAGAGCATTTGTCAAATATACTGCCGTCTTTGCTCTTAAAGCCTTTCCAGTTATGTTCGCCTGCTGTTTCAATCTGGTAGGCTGCGGTAGATGTGCCCCAAATAAAATTATCCGGAAATGTAAGTTTCATCTTCAAAATAGATTTGCACTAAAGATACAATTCCCAATGGAGTAAAATTTATAAAAAAAGTGAATGCTTATTCATCTCAAATCCCTATATTTATAAAAAAATTACTTATGGAAAATCAGGAACTACTAGACAACAATTTAAACCTTACAAACGAGCTTTCTTTAACCTCTAGTGCTAAAGATTTTTTATTACAAACAGCCAAATGGGCCAAATTCTTATCCATTATTGGGTTTGTATTTATCGGACTCATTGTTATTGCTGCCTTATTTATTGGCACATTTATGGGAAAACTCAATACTGTAGCGGATACAGGAATGGGAAGCGGACAGTCCATTTTCTTAACCATTTATTTTATTGTTATCGGGCTAATTACAATATATCCTGTTTTGCGCCTTTTCCAGTTTTCACAGAAAGCAAAACTGGCTGTTGAAACAAATAATACACTTGCTCTCGAAGAAAGCTTTAAAAGAATTCGTTCAGTATTCCGCTTTTATGGAATTATGATGATCATTGTCCTTTCTATTTATGCAATTGCTATCATATTTGCATTAGTTGTTGGTAGCTCCGGCATTTTTAACTGATATATGATTTCATTTTAAAAATTAATAGTAAATCTACGATCTGTTGGGTTATTCAGGAAATAACCGACAAGAAATTGCGGATACTATTCGCATAGTTTATCTATATTTGACACATGCATTTTGTGTTTCCATGGTTTCTGTTGGCGTTGGCTGCACTGGCTGTACCGGTTATTATTCATTTATTTCATTTCAGGCGATATAAGAAAATCTATTTTTCTGACATCCGCTTTTTAAAACAAGTCAATGAAGAAAAAACAACGATTGACGAACTCAAAAACAGACTGATTTTAGCCTCTCGTCTTTTTGCACTGTTTTTTTTAGTGCTGGCTTTTGCACAGCCTTTTTTAGGGGATAAAAAATCACAACTAAACAAAGGTGCATCTGCTGTCGCCGTTTACATCGACAACTCTTATTCCATGGGGTTGAAGAAAGCAGGTGAATCCGGACTGGATATGGCAAAATCCAAAGCAAAGGAAATTGCCAATGCCTTTAATACTGGAGATAAATTTGCCTTGCTGACCAATGATCTGGAAGGCTCTCACCAGCGCTGGATGCAAAAGCAGGATTTCATAGATGCCGTAGATAAGGTAGAACTCACCTCAGCCGTGAAAACTACAAATGAAATTGCCCAAAAAGAATCGGCATTATTTCAGTCGGCAGGCATGAAAAACAAATTGGGTTTCTTTATTTCTGATTTCCAAAAAAACATGCTGGCTAATCTTTCTGACACGAATTATACGGCTTACTTTTTGCCTCTTACATCTGATGAGGAAAAAAATATATTTGTCGATTCCTGCTGGATGGAACAACCTTTATTTACGTTGAATGCTGTCAATAAAATGTTGGTAAGACTTGTTAATTCAGGAAATTCCAATGTAGAAAAATTACGGATAAGCATTAAAATAAACGGACAAGTAAAAGCCATCAATGATGTAGATATTCCGGCCGGAAATACGAGAGTAGATTCCTTCTCCTTTACCATCACACAGCCGGGCATACAACGTGGCGAAATTGAGCTGAATGATTATCCGATTACGTTTGACGATCATTTTTATTTTGCATTTACGATTCAGGAAAATGAAAAAGTATTATCTATTGAAGATGCAGCATCGGGCAATTATATAGCGTCCATTTTTTCGGGCGACAAGCATTTCGCTTTCGACAAGGTGAACAAGGGACAAGTTGATTATTCTACATTAAAAAACTATTCGCTTATTATACTAAATCAACTGAGCGATATCAGCTCCGGTTTGAATTCCACTTTAAAAGATTTTGTCAATAACGGCGGCAATATTTATGTCATCCCTGCCGGCAATGCTAATCTTGCATCTTACAATGCATTTCTCACTGCCGTTAATGCAGGTATCTTGGGGGCTTTTCAAACTAAAAACGGAGAAGTTGACAAGATCAATCTTAAAGAAGACATTTTTAAAAGTGTTTTCAGTGCATTGCCCAAAAATGTAGAAACACCCAAAATCAAGCAATTTTATCCCATTTTATCCCGCAGCAGTTTGCAAGAACGGCAATTATTGAGCACTAATTTAGGTTCGCCATTGGTTACAAGATTTGATGCAGGAAATGGATTTGTTTATGTTCAGGCAGTTCCGCTTAATCCTGATTTTTCTAATTTGCAAGCTACAGCAATATTTGCCCCTATGGTTTACAATTTTGCCGTTTACAAAAAAAACACAACTCCTTTATACTATACCATAGGGAAAGATAATCTTATTGAGTTGAAAAATGAGCAAACTTCGGGCGAGCAGATTTATAAACTTACGAATGGCAAAAACGAATTTATCCCTGAAAACCGATCAATTGGCAATACGCTGCTTTTACATGTCAATCAGATTTTGCCCAGCGACGGGCATTATACCATTTCCAATAATGAAAAAATGCTGGGTGTAGCTGCCTTTAATTTTGACAGAAGCGAATCGGTCTTGAAATTTGCCAAAGCTAGTGAATTGAAACAAAAATATACTTTAAAGAATCAGTTGGTCTTGGATAACAGCGCAGTGAATCTTTCGGCAAAAGTAAAACAAATAAAAGACGGCGTTTTATTTTGGAAAGTTTGCGTAATTTTGGCACTGTTATTTCTGTTAGCAGAAATTCTGTTGATACGATTTTGGAAACAAGCATCATCTGCGGCAAACTGAACCTGAAAGATGAAACACCTACTAAAAAATGCCATACTCCTGCAACCCGGACATGATTTTCATGATAAGCAAGCAGATTTATTGATTGAAGATGGCATTATAAAAAAAATAGCATCGTCCATTTCCGATTCGGATGCTCAAGTCTATGATTTTAATGGTTGTCATATTGCTCCCGCTTTTTGCGATTTGTATGTAAGTATTTGTGACCCCGGATTTGAATACCGCGATGACATCAACACCATTACTCAGTCGGCACTGGCCGGAGGCTATACTGCCATTTGTGCCACAGCTGATAATTCTCCCATTACACAAACCAAAGCACAAGTAGAATATATCATCAATAAAGCAAAAAATTCAGGTATTGCTATTTTGCCTGTTGGTGCGGTTACAGAAAATTTTGACGGCAAATCTCCGACAGAAATGCTGGATATGCATCATGCAGGAGCTATAGCATTTAGCGATATGCCGAACAGTATAAAAAACAGTGGTGTCATGCTCAGAGCATTGCAATATGTGCAGCCGTTTAACGGACTTATCATAACTATGCCTTTTGATGCCACGTTGGTAGGTGATGGACAAGTAAACGAGGGTGAAATATCTGTAAGAATGGGCATGTATGGCATTTCTAACGTATCGGAATATAGTGCTTTGCAGCGCGATATTGAGATACTGAAATACACAGGAGGTAAATTGCACATAGCAGGCATCTCTACCAAAGAAAGTCTGGACTTAATCAGAAAAGCGAAAGAAGAAAAACTGAATATCACTTGCTCGGTTTTTGTACATCACTTATTGCTGACAGAAGAGGAAGTCAGCGGCTATGATTCCCACTATAAAGTATTTCCTCCATTAAGAACAGAAGAAGACAGAAATACTCTAATAATTGGGTTGGCAGATGGCACAATAGACTGTATTTCTACGCAGCATATACCGTTGGATATAGACTCAAAAAATCTGGAATTTGAATATGCACTGAATGGCATTATCGGGCTGGAAAGTGCGCTGGGCTTATTGCATAAACATTTGGGCAAACACCTTTCACAAGAAAAGCTGATAGAATTATTAGCTGTAAACCCCAGAAAAATACTTGGATTGGATTATCAGATAAAAACAGGAAAACAAGCAGATTTTATCCTGATTGATTTTGATAAAGACTGGAAATTTGCAGATAAAGACATTCGCTCCAAATCAAAAAATACGCCGTTTATCGGCTCGGAATTAAAAGGAATTGTAAAAGCGGTTTTTTCAAAAGATAAAGTGTTTTTGAATGGAAAATAATGAACAGGACTATAGCCCCAGAGGTGTACTCAGCGGTATTACCATCGCACTCTTTTCTGCATTTGTTTCCGTCTTGTTTTTTGCCGCCTTTTATTCTTTAGCCTATGTAAAGAAGATGCCTTTTGGCAATATGCAAGCCGTAATTTTGCAGACGACTGCCATATTGACTACCGTGGTGATGTATCAGTATTTATCGCGCAAAATACAAGGCAATAAACTGAGCATCATGCAGGCATTTTTGGGCGGATGGATGGCAAGCCTTGTACTGGCATTATTCGTTATCACCTTTTATTCCATTTTTCAGAAAATAACAAAAATCAATATGATACCCGATGGGAGTGGTGTATTTTCATCGGTATTAATGTTATACAGCGCCATTGGTATGTTTATTTCGCTTATCTTTGCGCTGATATTGAAAAAAAGCTGATTTGAATATTTCTGTAGTCATACCATTATACAACGAGGCCGAGTCGCTGCCGGAGCTATTTGCCTGGATAAAAAAAATGATGCTGGAGCATAATTACACCTATGAAATTATTGCTGTAAACGATGGCAGTACGGATGCCTCTTGGGAAGTCATTTGCAAAGAAGCGCAAACGAATTCCAACATAAAAGGTATATCTTTCCAGCGGAATTACGGCAAATCTGCAGCCTTGCATGTAGGCTTTCAACAGGCTAAAGGCGACGTGGTGATTACCATGGATGCCGATTTGCAAGATTCTCCGGAAGAGATACCGGAATTGTATAACATGATTACTCAGCAGGATTATGATTTGGTATCAGGATGGAAAAAGAAACGCTACGACCCTATAAGTAAAACTATACCGACAAAATTATTTAATGCGGCTACGCGCAAAGTTTCCGGGATTGACAACTTGCATGATTTTAACTGCGGGTTGAAAGCCTATAAAAACAAAGTGGTAAAAAGCATCGAAGTATATGGAGAAATGCACCGCTATATTCCGGTGATGGCAAAGTGGGCGGGGTATTCAAAAATTGGCGAAAAGGCAGTACAACATCAAGAGCGCAAATATGGCGTAACAAAGTTTGGTTTAGAGCGTTTTGTCAATGGTTTTTTAGATCTGATGTCTATCACGTTTGTTGGCCGCTATGGCAAACGCCCTATGCATTTATTCGGCACATTAGGCGTATTGTCATTCTTTATTGGTTTTGTCATTCTATTGTATTTATCAATCTCAAAGTTATTTTTCTCGCAAATCGGTATCGCTACTCGTCCGCTGTTTTATCTGGGTATCATGGTCATCATTATCGGGGTGCAGTTGTTTTTAGCCGGGTTTATCGGCGAGCTAATCTCCCGCAACGGCATTGAAAAAAACCATTACAATATCGGTGATAGAGTGAATCTGTAGCTCACCGAAAGTAACAGTTGTTGTTTAATAACATATTTCAAAGTATATTTGTTTATTTAGCAGAAGAATTTTTTTCAACTTTCTTGTAACATTTTTAGTCTTTGTGTATCTAAAGGGTAATTAAATTACACAACATGAATAAGCTAAAAATCAACTTCGTCATCGTACTACTATTGTTCTTGCTCAATAACAGTTTTGCTCAAAATCCGGATACGGCAATGCAAGTAATTAAAAGCGGTAAAGGACAAAAATCAATTATTTTCATCCCCGGATTTGCCTGCTCAGGTGAAGTGTGGAATGAAACCAAAACTAACTTAGAGCAAAATTTTGTGTGTTATACGCTGACCATGCCCGGATTTGCAAGTGCTAAACCACAATTTAATCCATCATTTAAAACATGGGAAAAAAACATTGCGGATTTTATAAAAAAGAATAATATTGTAAAACCGATTGTATTCGGTCACAGCATGGGCGGTGGATTAGCATTGGCACTAGCTTCCGACTATCCCGATTTGATTGAAAAAATTATTGTTGTAGATGCGTTGCCCTGTCTTGCCGCACTTAGCAATCCTGCCTTTAAGCAAGAAACAAACCCTGACTGCAGTGCTATGACAGATAGACTCGTAAATGCTACACAAGAGCAATTTTATGCTATGCAGAAAGCCACAATATTTCGACTTGTCGCAGATACATCCATGCAACAACAGGTATTGAACTGGAGTAAGCAATCTGACAGAAACACAATGGCAAAAATGTATTGCGATTTCACTAATACTGATTTGAGGGAATCCATTGCCAAAGTTACATGTCCGGCATTAGTATTATTGCAATCTTATTTTATAAATTTCAAACCTGCTATTGATGAGCAATATAAAAATCTGTGTACTGCTAAGTTGCAATATGCAACCAAAGGATTACATTTTATCATGTATGACGATAAGGCTTGGTATTTTAATCAAATCAGTAATTTTATAAGTGTTAACTGATATGGACTTTGAAGCAATATATAAAAATTACTGGCAACAGATCTTTCGTTTGTGTATGGGCTATACTAATGATTATGAAATGGCGAGAGACATGGCACAAGAAACCTTTATAGCCGTTTGGAAACAGTTACCCGGATTTAGACATGAAGCCAGTATCGGCACTTGGATATATCGCATTGCAACTAATCTTTGTTTACGTCATATTGAGAAAGTCAAGCGTTATCCAATAGCAGAATTTCCGGAACATCTACAAGAAGAAAACTATTACAATCTTGAACCGAATATTAAACTACTCTATCAATTTATTGCTGAACTTCCCGAAATTGACCGTATTATCATTTCATTGGAACTGGAAAATATAAAGCAAACAGAGATTGCCGATATTACAGGGATGACTGAAGCTAATATCAGAGTAAGAATTCATCGTATTAAAGAAAAATTAACCCAAAAATTTAAGCAAAATGAACAGTAATATAAACTTTAATGAACTATGGAAAGGACAACAAGCCGACCAACCTACTACACAGGAATTGCAGAAAAAAACACGTAAATTAAAATATACCGGTCTGCTGCGAATGCTTTTTATCACACTTACTTTTGTGGCTACTGCATTATTCGTCTGTTGGATTTGGTATAAATATAAACCCGAAATGCTGACTACAAAAATCGGCATGATACTTACATTGCTTGCTTTGTTCATTTATGGCATAAGCTTTCAACTTCAATTTCCGCTTCTGATAAAACTGGACAGCACAGAAAATAATG
>DAOQII010000016.1:0-17398 GCA_035339455.1 Chitinophagales bacterium | reverse complement strand
ACCATCAGCGGCAGCGCGCCGGTGCTGAGAAAAACCAAACACTGGTTTTTAAAATTAGACGAACAGCAAGAAGATATAAAAAACTGGCTGGAAAAAACGGCGGCTGAAAATAACTGGAAAGCGCATGTGGTTGGTCAATGTAAATCGTGGTTGAATGACGGCTTGAAACCCAGAGCCATGACACGCGATTTGGATTGGGGTATTCCTGTTCCGCCCGAATTAGAAGGCAGTGAAGGTAAAGTATTATACGTTTGGTTAGATGCACCCATTGGCTATATTTCTGCCAGCAAACAATTATTCAGAGAAATAGAAAGTGGAAAATTTGAATTTGCTTATCCCGAAAATTTTGCGGAGAAAATAAAAAACAAGAAAGCTGAAGACTGGAAAAAATACTGGCAAGATGATGAAACCACATTGATTCATTTTATCGGTAAAGACAATATCGTTTTTCATTGTATTACGTTTCCGGCAATATTACAAGCTACACAGCAATATATCTTGCCCGACAATGTACCTGCTAATGAATTTATGAATTTGGAAGGCGATAAAATATCTACATCCAGAAATTGGGCAGTTTGGCTGCATGAGTATTTACAAGATTTCCCCGGCAAGGAAGATGAATTGCGCTATGTACTCACCAGCAATATGCCCGAAAATAAAGACAGCGAGTTTACCTGGAAAGATTATCAGGACAGAGTGAATAATGAATTGGTAGCAGCTTATGGCAATTTCGTCAATCGGGTGGTTACGCTTATTCATAAATATTATGACGGTAAACTCGATGACAGTTTTCGCAAAACGATGCGCGATGATGATTCTATTTTGAGCAAAACAATTATAGAAACAGAACTTGCTATTGCATCTTCTATCGAACAATTTCGTTTTAAAGATGCGCTGAATGAGTTAATGGCATTTGCCCGCAGTGGAAACAAATTTTTAGCCGATACCGAGCCATGGAAATTAATTAAAGAAAACCCTGAAAAAACGAAAGATATTTTAGCGTTAAGTCTTGATTGGGTGTATGCTTTGGCCGTATTTTCTCAACCTTTATTGCCAAAAACTGCTCATAAAATTTTCGACATGCTGAATGCCGATGTGCAAGATGCAAATCCGTTTAATTACCAACTGAAATCGGATAAAATAAATGAAGCGAAACTGCTTTTTCCAAAAATCGAAGATGAACAAATTGCATTTCAAATTGAGAAATTAAACAAGATTAAAGAGTCAAGAATCAAGAGCCAAGATGAAACACAAAGTGAGGCTGCCAATACCACTTATACAGAACTGAAAACTGAAATTCAATTTGATGATTTTGCAAAAATGGATATCCGCACCGGCATCATTTTAGAAGCCGAGAAAGTGCCTAAAGCCGATAAATTATTAAAACTCTTGGTGGATATCGGCATCGAGCAACGCACGATAGTATCTGGTATTGCTGAGCATTTTGCACCTGAAAATATCATCGGACAAAAAGTTTCGGTATTGGTTAATTTAGCACCTCGCAAACTGAGAGGCATAGAAAGCAATGGCATGATTTTAATGGCAGAAGATGAAAATGGCAAATTGCATTTTGTACAAGCGGATATCAAGGCAGGATTTGGCATACGCTAGTTATTCAATACCGCTCCTCTGTTTTCTATAGCTTTCTTAATGGCATCAAAACGCTTGCTTCTTTTATTGAGCAATATCGGTATCATACGTGTATCTAACGGCACTTTATGCTCGTATTTATAGAAAAATTTATCTAATGAATTTTCAGGTTCAGCCTCTTTGACATATTGCATTGTATTGACCGGAATGGAATATCCGACAAATTTATTTTCGGGATAATCTAAAATCGGCTCTTTTAAAAACAACATGTCCGCATCGGAATTAAACATATTTTCGAGCGTCATTTCTTCTTTTACTTTGCTGTGTTTGCCATTTGCAAAATATATCTTCCAGTCGGTATTCCATCCTAAAAAATTATCGTAATATACGATTGCACTGCCATCGTGTATTTCTGCCAAATCGGTAGACAAATAATACATATTCTGATTATGCGATTGCAAAGCTTTGCCAAATGAATGAAATGACTGCTTAAACCCATAAAAAAACACAAAAATAAAGGCAAAAAACCCCATAGAAATGGAACGAAAATCTCTCAGAAACAACAATAACAAAAGTGATAATCCCAAATAAAGCGAATAAAAGTTCTTGTATCCCAAATTTTCATCTTGCGATATCGTCAGATTGTAAAGCATCGGGAAAAGTATCATGGCATAAAACAATGCGTAGTATTTATGATTCAGTTTTTTGCGTTGTTTTACAAAATAAAATAAAATACCCAACACCAATGGCAAAATAAAATAACGCACATAGTGTTTCAATACATTCCATGCTTCAACATTAAATATCCAGTATTTTCGGTCGCTTTCTAACTGATGATGATACCAATCGAAAGGCAAAACTTTCCCGAAATAGGCAAATCGGTAAAAATAATAGAGCCCGAGCGGCAGCATAAAAAACAAGACAGTTTCACTTATCCGGCGACGCCAAAATCGCTTTCGGTCGCGTTCTTTATATTGTTTGATATCCCAATAGCTGGCAATTAGGAGTGGTAAAACAAGAAGAATATTTTGTACTTGCGCAATAATGGCAATTGTTCCCCAAACCATAATACCAAAATAACGATGTTTCCAGAAGGCATGTATAACGAAAAGCCAAAGCATACCACTGAATAATATTTCATCACCGAGTACACCCGTCCAAACCTGAACAGATAAAAATACAAATCCTACTAAAAGCAATTGTATTGAGGAGAATCTTGTATCTACCGTACGCTGCATCAGCCATACGGTAAGCAATACACTGATTCCGCTTATCCAAAGGGAAGCTTTAATAGCAGTCAGTTTCAGAAAATGCATACCCACCCACATCAAACTGATAAATAGAAAATTATTGCTGTCGTCAAAGCGGATATCTGAATGTTTGTCAAAGCACCAGATTTTAAGATGCTCTATATTTTCAGGATAAATAAAATTAGGCATGGAGCAATCTGCGGGCAAAGTGTAGACCGGAAGCAGTTTGAAAAAAAACCACAACAGAGGAATGCAGATAAGAAAAGTAAATTGAAACTTTCTCGAAATCATTTCATAAATTTAGGGTATAAATTTTAAAATATGAGTATTCAGGAAAAATTTGAACAAGCACAAAAAGAGGTAAAAACATTAACCAAACGTCCGAGTGATATGCAACTGCTCGATTTATATGCATTTTTCAAACAAGCCACCGAAGGCGATAATGATACAGATAAGCCGGGTATGTTTGATATCAAAGGTAAATTCAAATGGGATGCATGGAAAAACAAAGCCGGCATGAGCAGTGATGAAGCCATGCAAAGCTATATCGATTTGGTGGATGAGCTACTGCAATCACACAAATAAATGTGGAGATGTAAGATGAGTAAATGTGGAGATGAGGTGATTTAAAAATCCAGCAATTCTTTTTGTAATACTAATATAGCATACGTATGAAAAAACACACCTTTCGTTTGAGCATTGATGAACCCTGTTTGGAGAACTGGGCAGATATGTCACAGACGGAACAAGGTGCATTTTGTGCTGTTTGTCAAAAAGAAGTAATTGATTTTTCTGATAAAACTTCTTCCGAAATTGCTGCATTTTTTTCACAGAAAAAAGAAAAAACATGCGGTCGTTTTTTGAAAAGCCAACTCGAAGAAACCTATGTTATTTATCCTCCGTACAGAAAAAGCAAATTTAAATATGCAGCAGGATTGGCTTTGGGATTATTATTTACAAACTCAAGCAGTGCTAAAAACAAGCTTACAAATTTTGAAAAAATTCAAGTTGTATCATGTCATACTCAAGTTCAGGATAGTTTAATTGAAACAAAATCAAAAAAAGATTTTTATACTATATCAGGTTATGTTGTAGATGAAAACGGAGAAGCCTTAGTAGGTGTAAATGTAACCCTATTTAATTCGACTATGGGAACAGTCTCAGATATTAATGGCAAATTTACGCTTACTATTGATTCAGTTCCAGCTATTTTTTGCTTTTCTTTTGGAGGTTATCAAACAAAATATATTAAATTATCTCAAGCCTATAAAAATTATTCTAACATAATATCAGGAAAAATTAATTTAGAAATTGACAACAGCTTTTTTGATACTGATTTTGGAATTGTTAGTAATTATTAATTCAAATACTTGAAATGAAAAAACATACTTTTCGTTTAAGCATTGATGAACCCTGTTTGGAGAACTGGGCAGATATGTCACAGACGGAACAAGGTGCATTTTGTGCTGTTTGTCAAAAAGAAGTAATTGATTTTTCTGATAAAACTTCTTCCGAAATTGCTGCATTTTTTTCGCAAAAAAAAGAAAAAACATGTGGTCGTTTTTTGAAAAGACAACTCGAAGAAACGTATGTCATTTATCCTCCATACAGACACAGCAAGTTTAAATATGCAGCCGGATTAGCTTTGGGATTAATGAGTACGCAACTTAGCCATGCACAAGATAGTATTGATAAGAATCCAAAAGTTGTTATTGAGAAATCAGAACCCATCTCAACAAAAAATGTAGATACGGACACTATTAAAACAAATATTTATGAAAGCAATATAAATAAGACGAAACCAATTATTGCAAGACATTTAATAGGCAGAGTGTGCATTCAACCAGTACATGATTCAGATGATGTGTATAATAATTGGTACAAAACAAGAATTATAAGAAGAAAAAAAAGATAGAATTATGATAGCTGATTATTTCACCTATGCAAATTGTATTTTATTTTTTTGATAATCACCAAATCCATAGCACCAGTAATCAATATACCTATCAGCAATTAACCAATCACTAATCAACCAACTTACCCAGCGCGTGGAATTCAAACATTTATCCCTTTTCTTAAATATTCCTTTGTTGTTGATCGGGTTTTTCTTGCTCAACAGAGGGGCAGGTATGCTCATCGATGGAAGCACTTCTATTTTGCGCAAAATTTCAGTACCCGAAACAGCCATTAATTTCACGGCAATTGCTTTTGGTACTTCCCTTCCAAAATTATTTACCATATTACTGTCTGCATACAACGGCTACACGGATTTAGTAATCGGTACTATTCTGGGCAGTTGTATCTTTAATCTAATTGGCGTACTTGCAATCGTAGGACTAACCCGCCCTATGCGCACACATCTTACTACGGCTACTATCGGTATTGCTACCCTTTTATTTAGTACAGTGCTGTTTTATTTTTTGGCTAATGATGTTTTGATTTCAAACCGTTCAGGAATAAATTTTTCCCGTACTGACGGATATATTCTATTAGCTGGATTTGTGTTGTTTATGACGTATGGCTATTTCAATATAAAAAAACATCACACCATTTGGTTTACAGATGAACAGCCGGAACAACATTTTTATCCGGTTTGGTTTGCCATTATTTTAATTTTAGTGGGCATCTTAGGGTTGGTTGCCGGTGGAGTTTTATGCGTCAATAATCTGATAGACATCTCTCAAAAATATCATATCTCGCAGAAGTTTTTAGGGCAGGGTATTTTATCTGTAGGAGGTTCTTTTGTCATGCTTTATTGGATTATTTCTACAAAATCGCATTCATCCAAATTTGAACTCAGCAATTTGATTGGCTTGGATATGCTGAATTTATTGGGCATGACAGGTGCCGCTGCGCTCATTATGCCTTTTGCTTATAATAAAGTATTTAATTTCGATGTACTCTTGTTCTTGTGCATTACCATTTTGCTCTTACTCTTATTGTGGGTGGGAAAAAAACTAACGATTACTAAAGCAAAAGCTAAATTATTGTTGGTAGTACTGTTGCTCTATTTAGTGTATTTGTTTTTGTAATTACACCAAAAATAAATCGGAAATAATTTTATCGGATAATAATTTTCCTTCCGTAGTTAATCTATAATTGTGCTGAGCAACTTGAACTAAATTTCTTTGTACATAAGGTTGAATATTTTCTAAAAAATGTAAGGTCATCATATTGCCAAAACGATCTTGCAAGTCTATTGTAGAAACCCCAGCTTGAGTACGCAGTTTTGTCATCATATATTCATTGAAAAAATCTTGTTCGGATAATACTTCCTTCTCAAACAACAAATTCCCCGATGCTATTGCTTTCATATATTGGGCATTATTGGCAATATTCCAAAAGCGATTTTTACCGTCATAACTGTGTGCCGAAGGCCCAACACCTAAATAGGGTGTATTATCCCAATAAGACGAATTATGTACGGCTAAAAAGCCAAGTTTGGCAAAGTTGGAAATTTCGTAATGCAAGAAACCGGCATGTTCCAATTGCTCTATCAGTAGTTTATACTGGCGGATAGCTTTATCATCCTCAGGTGCAATTTTTTTGTGTTGCTGTATATGTCTTTTCAGCATCGTTTTATCTTCTACCGTAAGTGCATAAGCAGAAATATGCGGAATGCCGAAATCCAGCAAGAGCTGTATGTTTTTTTTCCAGTGTTCATCACTTAAAGTTGGAACGCCGTAAATCAAATCTACTGTCAGATTAGAAAAACCGAAATCCAGAGCATTTTTAATAGCCGTTTCAGCTTGCAAAGCATGATGCGCACGGTGCATATAGTGCAAATCTTCTTCAAAAAAAGATTGCACACCGATACTGAGTCTGTTGATTTTGGTTTCAGTTTTTAGTTGCTGAAGATACGCTCTGCTTAAATCATCCGGATTGGCTTCGAGTGTTATTTCAGGATTTTCAGTTATGGAAAAAGTAGCATAAATTTTTTCTAAGATAATTTGAATAGCTTCAACAGGCAAGATACTGGGCGTACCACCACCAAAATAAATGGATTGCAGTTGGGTATTATCAGAAAAAAAATGAGCTCGCACTTCTATTTCAGCGAGTATCGCTTTTATCATTTCATCGCGGTGGACAGTAAGCGTAGAAAAATGAAAATTGCAATAGGAACAAGCCTGTTTACAAAAAGGGATATGAATATAAATGCCTGCCACTTGGAGGTGTGAAATTATGGATTTTAAATTATAAATTAGAGATGATGAAAAACCAGAGACAATAATTAAATTTGTATCCCTATATTTATAATTTATTAAAAATTTGTCGACCTAAATAATCATTTAGGTTTTTGAATTTTGTCCGTCTGTAATATGCATCCCAGTAACTTATCATTCTACTTTCTGTTAGTTTTCTATATTTTGGATTTTCAATACAAAATTTCAAGTAATTGTCAATTGTATTTTCATTAATGTGTTTATCTGCAATCTCTAAAAGTGCCACAACATATTCTCCTAAAATTTGAAATATATAAGGAATTATATAGTAGTCTTCTGCATTACTAATTAATTTTTCTAATCCTTCTTGTCTGACAAAACCATTATGATGTCTTAAATAAATACAGTTTAGAATTGTTTGTTGTGTGTTAGTCAAAGTATTATTAAATTGTACACTTGAAATGTCGAAATAAACTCGTCTTGGTATTATTAATTTTTGACCATTCAATAGTATATCTTGTTCTGATATTGAATCAATTTTTAAATTTTTATCTAACAAAAACTCTGATACTATTTCAACATCTTGCTTTAAATCTATTGGAAATGCAAGTAGTAGTTTTTGTCTGTTTACCTCTAATATTTTACTTGAAATTCTCATTAAGCTTAGTTACATTTTATTTCGATCCTCAATGGAAGGTTAGAAAGCAAATTGATTTAAAATTAAAACTACTTGTTCGCAAAATTTACTTATTTCGTTGATTTTGCCAAAATGAACCACTCCCTCAACTGTTTTGCAAATCAATTTTACGAATTTATTATAAAATCACAAACCTTTTGACATAAAATAACTCACTTAACACAAATGTAAATCATAGTAATAGCAAGTGATCATAAAAATGTTGCCTAATTGATGCCATTACCAGAAAAGTCTATTCTTTTAAAGATAATAATCTATCAATCTTCTATCAAATGATTGATATTGATTAACAATAAGCTTACAAACTTCAAGAATTGCTCTTAGATATTTTCTCCATTTATGTTAAATTGATTTTTTGTGAACTGCATGAAAAAATCATCACACAAATACTAGTATTTTAATTGAATTTCATTACCTTTGCACCTCATTTAAAAATGCGAATGACTATTTTTAGTCAAAAGGATATAAAACTTAAAAACATATTTTAATATGGCAACAAGAATCAGATTACAAAGACATGGCGCTAAGGGCGCACCTTTTTACAAAATCGTGGTAGCCAACAAGCGTGTAAAAAGAGACGGTAAATTTATCGAATTGTTAGGCACTTACAACCCAACTACTATTCCGGCTTCTATCCAACTGGATGTAAACAAAGCGGTAGAATGGTTGCAAAACGGCGCAGAACCGACACCTACTGCAAAAGCAATTTTGCGTTACAAAGGTGCGTTTTTCAAAAAACATTTGTTGCGCGGTGTAAAATTAGGCATCGTTCAGGCAGATGATGTAGAAACAAAATTTGCTGCTTGGGTAGATGCACACGTAAATAAGGTAATAGATCATCAGAAAAAAGCTGCTGATGTAAAACAAGCTAAAATTGATGCCTCTGTAAAAGCTCCGGCTAAAGTAAAAGAACTTCCTGTTGAAGAAACAATTGAAACAGCTGAAAGTACAGAAACAGTTGCTGAGGCTACAGATGCAGTGGAAAACACAGGCGATGCAACTCCTGAAAATGCAGAATAAAATACTGAAAAAGTAAAATAATCCCGACCTTAGTGTCGGGAATTTTTTTGTATGGAACTTGTAAAAATTGGAAAAGTACTAAAGACTCATGGCTTCAAAGGGCATGTCCGCATTGCTTTTGATGCCTATTATCAAACAGATTTTGAGCAAACAATAAAAGCTTTATTCATCCAGAATTTGCCCTATTTTATTTTGTCTAAAGATTTAAACAGCCCCGGAAATGCTATCGTGCTTTTGGAAGAAATTGACACGAAAGAAAAAGCACAAAAAATTTGTGGCAAAGAGTTATTCGTACGAGAGGAAGAGTTAGAAGAAGTTTTTAATGAAGAACGATATGATGAACTTATCGGTTATATTTTAATCGATAAAAAGCTTGGTAAGTTGGGTAAAATGGAAGATATTTTTGAAACACCTCAACAACTTCTTGCCCAAGTTACATATCAGGAAAAAGAAATTCTGATACCATTGAATGAGGATTTTATTATTAAAATAGACAATAAAAAGAAATCCATCAGTTTGCAGCTTCCAGATGGATTGATAGACAGTCAATAATTATGCGCAAACTTAAACTAGACGAGCTAAATCGAATCAGCAAAGATGCATTTAAACAGGCTGAAAAATTGCCGATAATTGTTGTTTTAGACAATGTACGCAGTGCCATGAATATCGGCTCTGTTTTTCGTTCGGCAGATGCATTTCTCATTCAAAGTATTTATTTGGTAGGCATAACGGCAACTCCTCCTAACAGGGAAATCCTAAAAACTGCCTTAGGCGCAACTGAAACCGTGGACTGGAAATATTTCCCGACAGCTGAAGCATGTATTAATGAACTTGACAAATACGAAGTTGATTTGATTGCCATTGAGCAAAGTGATGATTCTGTCTATTTACAAGATTTTATTTGGCAGATTGGAAAAAAATATGCCTTGGTTTTTGGCAATGAAGTAGATGGCGTTTCGGATGTATTTATGGAAAATTGCTTGCAATGTGTAGAAATCCCGCAAATGGGCACTAAACATTCTTTTAATATTTCTGTAAGTGCGGGTATTGTATTGTGGGAGGCAGCTAAAAAATTAGCTGCTTTTTAGGTTGCACCATTTCGCATACATTTTTTATTTATTACAAATAAAACCCTTTATCATCTTTAACTTCAATATCAATTCTAACTCGTATTTTTGCATAAATTTTTTTGATTATGCCAAATAAAATTGCCCCCATCCCAATGCCGCAAAACGAGCCTATCTTAGGTTATATGCCCGGCAGCAAAGAACGTGCGGACTTAAAAGCAGAAATTCACCGCAGAAAACATACGCAATATGATATCCCGATGCTAATCAATGGCAAAGAAATACGTACAGATGAAACTTCAGCCATATTCCCACCACATGAGTTGGCGCACCAACTTGGACAATATCATAAAGGAAAATTAGAACATGTGCATTTGGCAATCAATACTGCACTAAATGCAAGAACAAAATGGGTTGCAATGCATTGGGAAGACAGAGCCGCCATTTTTCTGAAAGCTGCCGATTTGATTTCAGGGCCATACCGTGCGTCTATCAATGCAGCCACCATGCTGGGGCAATCCAAGAATGTATTTCAGGCAGAAATAGATGCTGCATGTGAGTTGGCAGATTTTCTCCGTTTTAATGTTCGTTTCGCTTCTGAGATTTATAGTGAGCAACCTATATCCGCACCAGGTATACGCAATACCATAGAGTATCGCCCGTTAGAGGGATTTATTTATGCTATTACCCCGTTTAATTTTACGGCTATAGCCGGAAATCTTTGTGCCTCTCCGGCATTAATGGGAAATGTGGTGGTATGGAAACCTTCACATTATCAGGTATATTCAGCCTGGACGATTATGGAAATTTTCCGCAAAGCCGGACTTCCGGATGGAGTAATCAATATGATTTACACGGATCCTGTTGAAACTACCCAAGCTATTTTAACACATCCTGATTTTGCAGGCGTACATTACACGGGTTCTACAGCCGTATTTAATTCTATTTGGAAAACAATCGGTGAAAATTTAGATACGTATAAAAATTACCCTCGCATAGTTGGAGAAACAGGTGGTAAAGATTTTATCCTGGCACATCCAAGTGCAGACACTGATGTATTGGCAACTGCCATTCTGCGAGGTGCTTTTGAATATCAGGGACAAAAATGTTCGGCATGTTCCAGAGCTTATATCCCCAAATCATTATGGGAAACTACCTGGGAAAAAATGTATGAAGCATTAAAGACATTTAAAATCGGTAAGACAGATGATTTTTCTGTTATCATGGGAGCTGTTATCAGTGCGGATGCCTACAAACGCATCACGAATTATATAGAACAGGCTAAAGAAAATCCGGATAATATCATCATGTTTGGCGGGGAATATGAAAATCAGAAAGGGTATTTCATTCAACCTACTGTTATTCTTACAAAAAACCCGAAATCTGTAACCATGGTAGAAGAAATTTTCGGTCCTGTATTGACTATTTACGTGTATGATGACAAGGAAACCAGACTGGAAGATGTGTTAAAACTGGTAGATGAAACTTCAGAATATGCACTGACGGGTGCTATAATTGCGCAAGATGTATATGCTATTGAGCAAATGCAGAAAGCCTTGGTGAATAGTGCAGGTAATTTTTACATCAATGATAAATGTACAGGTGCTGTGGTAGGCCAACAACCATTTGGTGGTTCACGAAAATCAGGAACGAATGACAAAGCAGGCAGCAAATGGAATTTATTGCGCTGGGTAACACCACGCACGGTAAAAGAAAGCTATACCCCACCAAAATATTATACCTATCCTTACATGTCAGAAAGTTAGTAAGCGGATAAGTATCTTTTTTTATCATTAAAATGAATTCATAATTTTATCACTGTGAATATTGCAATTTTTGGTATCGGATTGATTGGAGGTTCTGCATCTATTGATTTGCGGAAGGCAAATTTTGGCACCCATTTTATTGGGGTTGGCAAAAGTAAAGCATCATGCGATAAGGCATTGGAGCTTGGGTTGGTTGATGAAATTTTGCCCCGCGAAGAAGCCATTAAGAAAGCTGATTTAATCATCCTGACTGTTCCGGTAAATATATTGATAAACGAGCTAACCTTTGTATTGGATAATATACGTGCAGGACAAACCGTAACGGATATGGGTTCTACAAAAGGACATATTATTGATGCCATCAAAGACCATCCCATGCGCATGCGATATGTGGCTTCACATCCGATGGCCGGAACAGAAAACTCCGGTCCATCAGCCGCGATTCCCAATTTATATAGAAATAAAGTGTGTATTATCTGCGACAAGGAAAATACTGCAGAAGATGCACTAAAATTAGTAGAAAGTATGTATGACACATTAGGTATGCGCATAAAATATATGGAGGCACATCAGCACGATATGCATGCGGCTTATGTATCGCATATCTCACATATCAGTTCCTTCGTTTTGGCTGTTACGGTATTGGAAAAAGAGAAAGATGAAGAAGCCATACTCGAAATGGCAGGCGGTGGTTTTGAAAGCACTGTACGATTAGCCAAAAGCTCGCCGGACATGTGGGCACCTATATTTCAACAGAATAAAAATTACTTACTCGAAGTAATGGATACTTATATCGAAAAGATGTATCATTTCAGAAATCTCATCAACAAGAACAAGTATGAAGAGTTAAAAGCATTTATGGATGAGGCCAATGAAATCCGGAAGATTTTGAAGTAAATAGTACAGGTTTACTGAAAAAAATCTGTAGTTTAATCAAACTTAAATTTTGATGTTGCCCAAAAGCTGAGCATCCTTGCCCACCGAAAAATCAATGGCATTAACAAGATTAAGAATATTGCGTTAAAAATGAGTACATAAGGAAAATTATCCAAACCTACCAGATAAGTGCCGGGAATAATAACGATTCCGCAAATGGCACAACTAATAATATAGCTCATATACATGGACAAAAAATGAAATCCGGTTTCGTTTTTCAAATTAAATCCGCAATTAGGACACTCGTCTACCATTTCTGTCAACTTGGAAAGATGGTAAGGATTGCTGTCTTTAAACATTTTTCCCTCGGAACATTTCGGACATTTACAAAGCACTATTGATTTTAACGAACCCATTTTTATTTTTTTGCAAAGGTAGTTACTTTTTTATAGTAATGGAATGATACACATCAAAGAAATAAAAAACGAATGACATTAATAGCCAATGACATCTTTCCTTGTGAAGTAGGCACTGTCGTTTATTTTAACTTTTACCGGAATAAATCCGAGTGCTTTTATCTTTACGTAGCCTACGTAATCTACTTTTATGGGCTTACCTACTGCTAATTTTGCACCTTCGGTAAAAAACTTGGAAAGTGTAGGACCTGTTTGCACATTAATACCTAAAGGCAAATCGAATGCAGATTGTTTAAAAATTTTGACTTCTCCGATAGACTGCGTAATTGTTCCCAGTTTTTTCCCCTCTATAAAAACATCAATCAAAATTTCTTCTATCTTAACTTTTACCTTATACGGATTGTAGATTACGGCTGTGATGCCCATATCAATCTGTTTGAGTGAAAAGTTTTTGACCGTAAAATTCTTAGTCTGAACGAGATAAGGGTCATTTGGTGCATTCGTCTGAATAGTATCCCCTGCTTTGGCAAGCATCGTACTAACCATCAGAAATATCAGGATTGTATACTGTTTCAGTGCTTTTGTTTTCATTTATTTTTTCTTTCTTCTTTACGTTGTTCACGTCTTTCTTTTCGTGCTTCTCTTTTTTCTTCACGTTTTTCTATTCGTTCTTCTTTTGCCGTTTTATATTCATACGATTCAGCATATTTCACATCGCTGCTTTGCTCTTTGGCACCATCAGATACATTCAGTTTGCCAAGCAACTGTATCGCATAAATTGTTGCAGGTTCACTTCCGGCATCTACAATTTTTCCGCTTACATATTTATATGAAAATGGCACGGAAAACTCCGTATTAGCATCTATTTTTCGTTTATTTTTTACAACAATAGTGCCAATATCTTTGCCGTCCACACTAAAATTAAGCACCATATCATTCATCATGAATGTTGCAGCTTTATCATTATTTCTAAACACTGCAATACCATTCAGCGTAGCATTTTCTTTTTTGAGATTGCCCAAATCAACATCTGTAATTTTTACAAATTCGATTGCGTGTTGTTCCTGTTTACAAGCATTCAGCATAAAAATGCTAATGCAAGTCAATGTTGCAATTTTTAAATACGTGTACATGTTTTTTTTCTGAAAAATAAATAATCAAAAGTGATACCAAAAATTTTTAATACAATTTTAGATTTACCAACTGCCGCTACTGCCTCCACCACTGAATCCTCCGCCGCCAAAACCGCCAAAGTCACCACCTCCGCTGCTGCCCCCCCAGCTACCGCCGGATGACCAGCCACCGCCACCGCCTCCACCGCCCCATGTCCAGCCACCGCCCGACATGGTATAGCCTCTTTTAGAACTTTTAGACATAAGATAAAATAAAAACAAGAAGAATAAAATTACAAGAATAACAAATAAGGCAGACGGAAATTCTCCTGAACTCTTATTGTCTGATTCGTCATAATGAAATGCACCGGTCATCAATTGAAATAATCTGTCGGTAGCATCGTCTAACCCTTTGAAATAATTGCTTTGCTTGAATGCCGGAGCAAGAATTTCATCGCGAATGCGTTTAGTTGCCAAATCAGTAACATAAGGTTCTAGCCCGGTGCCTACCTCTATTCTCATCAGGCGATCATCTTTGGCAACTATAATAAGTATGCCATTGTCTTTATCTTTTTGACCTATCCCCCATTTTCTGGCCAGCTGAATTGCATAATCTTCAATTGGATATCCGTCAAGTGTGTTTAGGGTAACAATTACAATTTGCGAAGAGGTAGAGTCATTATAACGGACTAATTTATCTTCTAAGTTTTGAACATTAGTACTACTCATCAAGCCCGCATAATCATTCACTAAGCGAGGAGGAACAGGTGGCTCTGGTATTCCATCTTTATCCAACACCTGAGCATTTACCAGCGAGGTAAACGCAAATACGAAGAGTATGAAAAGTTTATTCAAATGAAATTTCATCGCTTAATTCGTTGTGATCCAAAAGGTGAATATCCGGAAAATACTTTTTCTGAACTTGTCCTATTTTTTCTATACAGTCAATAATACCGTTGCAATAATTTCCTTCAGTAAAACAATCATGGAGCTTACCGGCTAAATTATCCCAAAAAGCAGCATGTACTTTTTTGTTGAGCGCTTCATCTCCAATCACAGCAAACTTTTTGTCTTCTGTGGCCACATAAATAAGCACGGCATTCCGAAAGATAGTTTTTTGCATATTTAAATGTGTGAAAAGCTCAACTGCACGATCATACGCTGCGTTATCGCATCTACTATCAATATGCACCCGAATCTCTCCGGAAGTATCCATCTCTGCCTTACGAATGGCCGAGACAATCAAATCTTTTTCGTTCGTTTTCAGAAAATCATTTGCTGATGCCATTTCAAAAAATCAGAATTGAACTTTTGGTGCTTTTTCCGTTCCCGGATCAGATTTAAACATGTCTTTAGGTTTAAATTTGAATAAACCAGCTGTGATATTAGTCGGGAATGAACGAGCTTTTGTGTTATACGCTTGTACAGCTTCGTTATAATCTTTTCTGGCAATATTAATACGGTTTTCTGTCCCTTCCAGTTCTGTCATTAAATCAGAATAGGCTTGTGTTGCTTTGAGGTTGGGATAATTTTCTGACACCGCCAACAAACGGGATAAAGCTCCGCTTAATTGAGATTGTGCTTCTTGAAACTTCTGAATATTATCAGCGTTCACATCATCAGCTTTTATCTGAATGGAAGTAGCCTTTGCCCGTGCTTCCATTACAGAGGTCAGCACATCCTTTTCAAATTTGGCTTCTCCTTTCACAGTTTCTACCAAATTGCCAATCAAATCTGATCTGCGCTGATAAGCAGCTTCAACGTCGCCCCATGCTTTTTTTACAGATTCATCTAATGAAACTAATGAATTGTAGCCACAGCTTGAAAAAAGCAGTGAAGAACATGCCACTAAAAATAAAACTAATTGTTTTTTCATACTGTAATTTTAAATTTAAAGATAGTATTTACTCCGCATAAATACACTTTTTAATTCGATTTAGTTCCCCAAAACGCATTTGGTGTAATTTGTACACAATTTTTCAATGATTTATTAATATATTCCAATCACAGGGGCAAATCAATAAAGGTATTTTTAACTATGGCAATTATTCAGGAAATTGAACTAATAAAATCAAAAATCGGGAAATACCAAAAGGACGGGAAAATTATGTTTGCAGGATCATCCTTTCAAACTCACTCCATCCCGATGTTACATATTTTGTCGGAGATTGACAACCGTATTCCCGTTTATTTTCTGAATACCGGATATTTATTTCCTGAGACTATTGCCTACCGGGATGAAATTGCCTCAAAATTCAAACTCAATGTAATCGACTTAAAATCTCCTACGCCAAGAAATATGCAAAAAGACAGCAACGGGCGTTTGTTTTTCACTTCAGACCCAGATTTTTGTTGCCATCTAAATAAGATTCAACCCTTAGAACCCATATTACAACAATTTGATGTTTGGATTAATGGTGTTAGAGCCGATCAAAATGCCAACCGTGCACAAATGAAAGAAGAACAGCAAACACCTCATCGTGCAAAGCGCTACCACCCGATGTTACACTGGTCAAAAAAAATGATCTGGGATTACATCCGAGAATATCAAATTCCACATCATCCCTTAGATAAGGAAGGTTATGTGAGTATTGGTTGCGAGCCATGTACCAGAAAAATTGACATCTCAAAAATGGGCGATGAGCGTATGGCCAGATGGTTTGGATTAAATAAAACCGAATGTGGGCTTCATACCGAACTGGTGAAATAGTATTGACAGTCCATAGTCCTCTGCCTACCGTACTTTATTTTTGCATACTGCATACTGCCAACTATATACTTCATCGATTTCACTCATAACAATATCTTTATAAACGAAGCTGAAAAATTTGTTTTATCTTCATTCGGCAATGAAATTGAGTTTTTTATGATTTACCACAACGAAAAATCTGTTTTGTTTTTCAATGGAGAATTTAAACTGGTTACAGATTTTAAAATCAGCCCATTTAATCAAACTTTACATTATGGATATGGCGTATTTGAAGGTATCCGAGCCTATAATACCCAGTCGGGGCCTCACTTGTTTAAAGTAAAAAGACATTTTGAACGCTTATTACATTCGGCTGAAAAAATAAATATCAGGATGCCGTATACTGTTCAGGAAATGATAAACTATGCTTACGAATTAATAGAGCGAAGCGGATTAAAAGAAGCCTATATCCGGCCATTGGTTTTTATGGACAAAAACATGACTTTACTGCCACATGATGCAGAAAAACCGAATGTGCTGATGACTTGCTGGAAATGGAATCGCTATTATCATTCCAATCATCTCAAAGTATTGGTGTCCTCCTGGCGCAGACCTCATCCTCGTACTATGCCTGTAGATACTAAAGTTACCGGCAACTACATCAATTCCATTTTAGCATCAGGTGAGGCCAAACAAAAAGGATATGACGATGCATTGCTGTTAGATGTAGAAGGCTATATTGCCTCGGGGCC
>DAOQII010000015.1:0-17752 GCA_035339455.1 Chitinophagales bacterium | reverse complement strand
CCTACAGAAACACGTATCGTGCCGTCTTCTATGCCTGCCGCCTTGCGTGTAGCCTCATCTATTTTGCTGTGTGTCGTAGAGGCCGGGTGTGTGGCTATGGTGCGGCAATCACCTAAATTGGCCGTGTGCGAAAATAGGTCTAAACTGTCCAAGAAATTTCTGCCTCTTGCCAGTCCGCCTTTTACTACAAAAGTAACTACACCGCCACCTTGCTTCATCTGGCTTTTAGCCAATGCATATTGCGGATGCGATGGCAAAAACGGATATTTTACATCTTCTATTTCAGGGTGGGTTGCTAACCATTGTGCCAAAGCCAAAGCATTTTCGCAATGTCTGTCCATGCGCACATGCAATGTTTCCAAGCTTTTGCTCAATACCCATGCATTAAACGGCGACATAGAGGGTCCTGTTTGGCGACAAAATAAACGCACCTCTTTTATCAATTCTTTGTTGGCTAATACCACGCCACCAACTACCCGACCTTGACCGTCAATAAATTTGGTAGCAGAGTGCGTGATAATATCAGCACCATAGTCGGCAGGATTTTGTAAATAAGGCGTGGCAAAACAATTATCAATATTGACTAAAATGCCATGCTTTTTGCCAAGTGCACATAAAAAAGCTAAATCAATCAAAACCAATCCCGGGTTAGATGGCGTTTCAGCAAATATCATTTTGGTATTCGGCTGTATCTTGCTTTCCCAAGTTTCGGGATGATTGATATCAAAAAAGGAAGATTCAATGCCCCATTTTGGTAAAAACTCTTTAATAATCCTGGTAGAAGATGCAAACAATGCAGACGATGCCAGAATATGGTCTCCGGCATTCAGAAAAGGCATAATAGATGCAAACACTGCCGCCATACCCGTGGCAGTACCAAAGCCGTCTTCCATTTTCTCCAGCACGCACATTTTTTCTACAAACTCATTCACATTCGGGTTAGAAAAGCGCGAGTAAATATTGTCCACGTATTCGTCGGCAAACAAGGCACGTGCCTGTTCCGCGTCGTCAAATACAAACGGACTCGTTCGTAGATATATCCCCAAAAAATCATCCTTTGAAAACAAACTCAACAATAGACCCAGAAAAAAACTCGGTTTTTATACCCCAAATGAAATTGTAAATGCTCTTTTTAACAACGATAAAATTATTCTTAACAAAATTGCGTTTATTACTTGAATTCAGCTCTTATTACCAATGGCATAATTCCTAATATTGGTTTACAATAAGATACTAGCATATTTTTATATGTGATATGATTACAACCATAATCATGTCACACATATTCAATTACCTGCCAAATTACATCTCAACCAAAAAGTAGTTATGGCTGGAAAAGGCAATAATTGAAAATGCACAACTGTCTCGTCTTGACATAAGGCTACAGCACTCAAGTGAGCATTGTCGTGGTAGATTGTTGTTCATTTTCAGATTATATTAAGCATAACTAAAATTTACAATTCCATCTTATTCCATCCTGGTTTATTTTGCTATCTTTGGAAAATCCTCTAAAAATGCCAAAAGACCATAGCATTAAGTCCGTATTGATTATTGGCAGCGGACCTATTATCATCGGACAAGCCTGCGAATTTGACTATTCCGGTTCTCAAGCAGCCAGAAGTTTACGAGAAGAAGGTATTGAAGTATCCCTCATAAATTCCAATCCTGCTACTATTATGACGGATTCGGTAACGGCAGATCATATCTATCTCAAGCCCTTATCTATAGATTCTATTCGCGATATCCTGGAAGAAAGACATATTGATGCTGTACTTCCCACCATGGGAGGTCAAACAGCCTTAAATCTTTGCAAAGAAGCAGAAGAATTGGGATTATGGGAAAAATATAACGTGCGTGTTATAGGCGTGGATTTAAACGTCATAGAAACTACTGAAAACCGTGAAGCTTTTCGCAAGTTTTGCATTGACTTAGGACTTGCAGTAGCTCCATCTTATATTGCCAACTCTATGTTGGAGGGTAAGGAAGCTGCACAAAAAATCGGTTTCCCCTTGGTTATTCGTCCATCTTATACTTTGGGTGGCACGGGTGGCGGTTTTGTCCATAAAGCAGATGAATTTGAAGTAGCATTATCTCGGGGCTTGCAGGCATCCCCGGTTCACGAGGTTTTGGTTGAGAAAGCCGTTTTAGGATGGAAAGAATTCGAGTTGGAATTATTGCGTGATGCCAATGACAACGTAGTGATTATTTGTACGGTTGAAAACCTCGACCCAATGGGCGTTCATACGGGAGATTCTATTACGGTTGCCCCTGCCATGACTCTACCCGATACGGCTTATCAGGAAATGCGCGATCAGGCACAAAAGATGATGCGTGCGCTTGGCAATTTTGCCGGAGGCTGTAATGTACAGTTTGCCCTCAATCCAGAAACGGAAGAATTGATTGTCATTGAAATCAACCCGCGTGTATCTCGTTCTTCTGCATTAGCATCCAAAGCAACGGGCTATCCGATTGCAAAAATTGCGTCTAAGCTGGCAATCGGCTATAATTTGGATGAACTGAATAATCAAATTACCAAGACGACATCCGCTTTTTTTGAACCTGCCTTAGATTATGTCATCGTAAAAATACCTCGCTGGAATTTTGATAAATTTTATGGTTGCGATGATAAGTTGGGCTTACAAATGAAATCGGTAGGTGAGGTCATGGGCATCGGCAGAAACTTTGCAGAGGCTTTGCAGAAAGCTTGTCAGTCTTTAGAAAACAATAAAATTGGATTGGGTGCGGATGGCAAAACATCGTATAAAGTACAGGATGTTTTGGATGCTCTGGAACACCCGAGCTGGGACAGGATTTTTAAGATTAAAGAAGCTATTTCATTAGGCGTTCCCATCCATTCCATACACAAACTTACAGGCATAGATAACTGGTTTTTACACCAAATTCAAGACCTCGTAAAACTGGAGAAATCGATACAGAAATATTCGATACAAAATATTCCAAAGGCTTTATTATTTCAGGCTAAAAAATCCGGTTATTCCGATTTGCAATTGGCGTATTTATTGGGAAGAATAGATGAAGAAGATGTGTATGAAAAACGGAAAGAATTTGGCATTCGCCGTGTCTATAAAATGGTAGATACCTGCGCTGCCGAGTTTGAAGCCAAAACGCCGTATTTCTATTCTACTTTTGAAAATCCATCGTATAATGCCGATGGAGAATTGCAATTTAATTCTGAATCAATTCCAAATAAAAACCAAAGCAAAGGCTCTGTTATTGTATTAGGTGCCGGCCCCAACCGCATAGGGCAAGGGATAGAATTTGATTATTGCTGTGTGCATGGGTTGCTGGCATTAAAAGAAGAAGGCTATGAAGCCATCATGATAAATTGCAATCCGGAAACGGTATCTACAGATTTTGATATTGCAGATAAACTCTATTTCGAGCCTGTTTTTTGGGAGCATCTATATGAATTAATTGAATGGGAAAAACCGATAGGTGTCATTGTACAATTGGGTGGACAAACAGCCTTGAAATTATCCAAACGATTAGAAGAAAAAGGCATAAAAATCATAGGCACTTCTTTTGACGATATGGATATTGCCGAAGACCGCGGTCGTTTTTCTGATTTATTAAAAGAACTTGATATCCCCTACCCCGATTATGGCACGGCAACAGATGCCGATGAAGCGTTGGCTGTTGCCAATAAAGTCGGTTATCCCGTTTTAGTTCGTCCGAGCTACGTGTTAGGAGGGCAGCGCATGCGTATTGTTATTAATGACGAAGAGTGCGAAACGGCGGTCATTAATCTTTTGAAAGATATCCCGGATAATGTGATTTTGATTGACCACTTTTTAGACCGAGCCAAAGAAGCGGAGATTGATGCCATTTGTGATGGTGAAAACGTGCAGATAATGGGGGTGATGGAACATATAGAACCGGCAGGCATACATAGCGGTGACAGTAATTCTGTATTGCCTCCTTACAGCTTGGGGCCTATCGTGATAGAAACGATGAAGCACTATACCGAGCGATTGTGTAAAGCACTAAACATACGAGGATTAATCAATATTCAGTTTGCCATAAAGGGCGAGAAAGTATATGTTATAGAAGCCAACCCGCGTGCATCGCGAACGACACCATTTATTTGCAAAGCCTATCAGATCCCATATTTGAATATTGCAACCAAAGTGATGCTGGGTACACACAAGTTGAAAGACTTTACCTATTCCGAGAAGCTGACCGGTTACGCCATCAAAGAGCCGGTATTTTCGTTTGATAAATTTCCGGGAGTAAATAAAATATTAGGCCCTGAGATGAAATCTACCGGAGAGGCTATCTACTTTATAAAAGACTTGTTCGACCCTTACTTCAGACATTTGTACAAGGAAAAGAGCATGTTTTTGAACAGATAGAGAGTCTAATATTAACAGACAATTACCCTATTTTATTTGATCATATTTATAAAATTTCGTATCTTATTGCGTTATTAATATGTGTAAAATTAAATAAAAATGGATTGTCAGAAAGACAATATTGAGGTATTAAGCACAATAGATCATATTAGATTGAAACCAGGCATGTATATTGGTGACCTTTATTATTATGGCATATGGACTATTATCTATAATACGACAATTCAATTCTTTGAAAAGTCTAAAGATGGTTTTTATATAGAAATTATCACAAATAGAAATAGGATAAAACTAATATATGTATTTAATAACACTAAATACTTCTACTCTAATATCCACAGGATTAATATTATAGAATATTTCTCAACTACAATTGGAATTCCACTAGTAATTGCACTCAGTAAAGAATGCATAATCAAAGCAGATTTCGGAAACAAAACAGCTTTAGTAATTTCTGAAAATGGAAACCTTGGAATACCAGTATATAATACAGGAACTGAATCCAGAAATAAAGTTGCTTTAGATTTTAAAATAGACGATAGCATTCTTAGGTCTAAAGAAATCAATTTTGATTACTTATGTCAGAAAATACAACAAATAGCATATACTGCAAATAACTGTACTTTTGTTTGCAGGGATATGCCAACAAAACAATCCAGAAAGTTTATTTATAAGAATGGATTAGCTGATTTATTTGATTATCAATTAAAGAAAGATTTTTATAAGTATGAATATAAAAATTTATTTTTCAAAACTGTTATAGATGAATATGAGTATGAAATTTGCATCTGTCTAAATGGCGGAAAATATGGGAAAGACAATTTTACTTTTGCAAATCATTTTCATACAACATTAGGTGGGTCTTTAGAAAACTCTATACAAAAGGGAATCATTAAAGCAATTAACAAATGGACATTATTGAATTTTAATAAAAGTGCTTTCAAATACCATATATCAAAAATAGAATATTTAAAGAATACTTTATTTATCGTAGCCGGTATAAAAGGCAATCAGTTAACTTTCTACGGCCCTACTAAAGAAACATTAGGAATGCCGGAAATTGAGAAGAAACTAACTCAGTATATTTATAAGAAAGTACTTGAGTATCTTAATTTTGAAAAAGAAAGCTCAATAAAACTACTAAAAACACTTTACATAATATATTAGTAATTTTTTAAAAACTTAGTTTCAATACAAATAAATCGTACTCAATACGGTTTCACCAACGGCTTGTAAGGTGGTTTTGCTGATAATACTGATATTGTCGTCGTGGGTATGCCAGTGTGGTGCAAAACCACTTGTTGTTGCAAATGAACGATAGATAATATCAATGGTAGGAATCTTGGCCATTGTATTTACATAGTAATGGTCATCAATAATCTGATCGGTAACATTGGTTAAAAAAAGATTACTCCAACCCAACTGATGGGCATTCTTCCAAACTTCTTTCATGAAACTTTGTGCATACTGATAAGAAACACCTTCGTAGGTAAATGTGGCATCTTTAGCACCCACCATATCGAGCAAAATTCCGTTATCGGCTTTATAATTGGGCACATGCGGATGTTTGCACCAGTATTGCGTACCCAAACAATAGAAATCTCCCTGCTCCTGATTAAGCTCATACTCCGGCTGGCCATAATCCTCCACATCTACAAACAATAAATCCACTCCAATCTGTGGGTCTTTTGCATATAACTGACGAGCTATCTCTATCATGACTGCACAACCGCCGGCACCATCATCTGCGGCTAAAATCGGCTTATTTACCGCACTGTCGCCCTGATCGGCAAAGGGACGTGAATCCCAATGCGACAAAATCAGCAATCTTCTTTTTACTTCCGGGTTGAATGAAGCAATCACATTGATACAGGGTACACTTTTGCCATTATATACTTTCACATTCGTTTTCTGAACGATAACATGAGTAGTATATTGCTTTAATTTTGATTCAAAATAAGCCGCGCATTTTTGCTGTGCCGAAGTTCCCGGCACTCGAGGGCCAAAGGCAAGCTGGTCTTCAATAAACTGAAATGTACTGTCTGCCGAAAATGCAGGTTTCACTATACTCGTTTCATTAGTTTTCTCTGCAGTTTCTTCTTGTGATTTCGTTTTGCAAGAAGGCGACATCAATGCCGGCATGAGTAATGCCAGAAGCAAGCGAAAGTAGTAAGATTTAAATATCGTGTATTGAGGCATGTTCGTTTTGTTGCTATTGACAATAAGATAATGAACCAAATAACTATGCATTTGACACTTCAAATGTAGTTCCGTCTTTTTCATCCTTAATAATAATTCCTGCATGCGTCAACCCGTCTCTGATTTTATCAGATGTTGGCCAATCTTTATTTTCACGGGCTGCTTTGCGAATATCGATAACCAAATTCATCACCTTATTCAGTACCTCATTATTTCCATTATTTTCTTCTTCTTTAAAGCCCAAGATATCAAATAAAAATTCGACATAATTTTTTTGCATCAGATTATACGCATCGACAGAGATTGTATTTGCCGTTTTACCTCCATTATAAAATGTGTTGATATGCGATGCTAAACCCAAAAGATTGGCTATTGTTTTTGCCGTATTAAAATCGTCATCCATAGATTCTTTACAACCCAAACATAAACTCATAATTTCCACTTCCAGTTCCGGATCAGGCTTCAATTCTCCTTCTTGTTTGATTTCCTGCAAATATTTTGCCGCGTTCATCAGCTTGCGCAGATTTTTCTCCGCATCCTGTAAGCCCTTTATATTGATATCAAGTTCGGAAGAATAGTGTGATGAAAAGAACAACATGCGCACCGTCATTGGCGAATAGGCTTTATCCAAAAGCTGGTGATTGCCTGTGATTAATTCAATAGGTAGAATAGAATTACCCAGCGATTTGCTCATTTTTTGTCCATTGAAATTGAGCATATTGCCATGCATCCAATAGCGGACAGGCTTCAAACCACATGCTCCTACATTCTGTGCAATTTCACATTCGTGGTGTGGAAATTTCAAATCCATTCCTCCACCGTGAATATCAAATTGCTTGCCCAAGTATTTTGTACTCATCACGGAGCATTCCAAGTGCCAACCCGGGAAGCCTTTACCCCAGGGCGAGCTCCATTGCATGATATGTTCAGGCGAGGCTTTTTTCCAAAGTGCAAAATCAATGGAGTTTTTCTTTTCATCCTGACCATCCAAATCGCGGTAGCCGGCTATTAGTTCATCCACATTTCTACCCGAAAGTTCGCCGTAGTTATGTCCTTTTTCATTATACGCTTTTACATCAAAATAGACACTGCCGTTGGCCTCGTAGGCTACACCGTTTTCAATCAGTTGCTCAGCCATTTCTATTTGTTCCAAAATATGTCCGGTGGCTGTGGGTTCAATTGTGGGTGGCAGATTATTAAATAATTGCATCACCTCATGAAAGCCTACCGTATATTTCTGCACGATTTCCATAGGCTCCAGTTGTTCCAGTTTTGCCTGATCTTCCATGCGGTTCTTGCCCTCACCTTGCTCATTGGTGAGATGTCCGGCATCCGTAATATTGCGCACGTATCTGACATGATATCCCAAATATTTCAGATAACGGTAAACCATATCAAAAGTGGTAAATGATCGGACATTTCCCAAATGTACATCACTGTAAACAGTAGGACCGCAAACATACAAACCTACGAAAGGAGGATTGAGCGGCTCAAATTTTTCTTTCTTTCGTGAGAGCGAGTTGTAAATATATAATTCAGACATGTTTTGTAAAGGTAAAAATTAGTAATGAGTAGTCCGAAGAAGTAATAAGATTTTTTTTGAATCTGGATTTGTATGCGTACTATTTACTCCAAATAAGAAAACGGGGTGCTTCGCGCCCCGTTTTCTGCATATTTTTTTATCCTTTCAGAAGAATAAAATACTACTCTTTTCCGCCGTCTAATTTATCTTGCCAATCTTTAAGTTCCTGCCATTTTCCCTCGTACATCAAAGCACACTGGCGAGGCCAGGTGGCAGGATCATGCATTTGGAAACGCTCACCACCAGCATCTAATATTTCTCTGCATCGCTCTATCGAAGTTTCTGAAAGTTCTTTCCATGTTTTTATCCCTGCTGCATGGAATAGTTCTTCTATTTTTGGTCCGATTCCTTCCACTAGTTTCAAATCATTTTCCGCAATTTTTTTACCAAAAACAGCCAATGCTGCTGCTGCATCAAATGGGATTAATTTAGGTGTATTTGCTGCTAATTTAAGTGAACTGATTTCACCTTGAAGTGCATTGATATTTGCATGCAACGAAGTAGAGTTGGCTTTACATGCATCTAGTTCTGCTTGTAATTTTGTAATAGCAGATTTATCGCTTGCATCATCCGATGTTGCCGATTTCAGTTTTTCATTGCAAGCGGCCAAATCAGCTGTAAGTTTGGCAATCTTGGCTTTGTCTGCATCATCATCTCCGGTTACCAAAGTGATTTTTGATTTTAAAGCATCCAATTCTGTTAATAATCCTTCATGCTTAGATTTCCAATTTGCAACATCCGTTTGTAATGTGTTTACAAACGACAAATGTTTGTCTCTGTCAGTTTTTGTAAGCGTAAGCTCTGATTTAAGTGCATTGAGTTCATCGTCATTTTTAGACAATAATTTACCTAAAAGATAGCCTAATAATGCACTGATTAAGCCGACTAGAATGGGAATTAAAAGACACCAACACATATTTTTATTAGTTTAAGAGTTTGAGAATTTATTAGTTTAAGAGTTAATGATTACTGTTTATCATTATTCAACAGTTACCACGGTTCGTCTGTTTTTAGCGCGTCCTTCCGCTGTGCCGTTGTCTGCAATAGGTTCGTCAGGACCCTTAGAACTGCTATTGATTTTATCACTGCTGATGCCATTTTTTATCAGATAGGCTTTAGCAAAATCTGCTCTTTCCTGACCGAGCTGTATGTTTTTATCTCTGTTGCCTACATTATCTGTATGCCCTACACAATTTACTTTTGCTCCGGAAACTTTATCCAGATATTTTGAAATATCGGCTACCTTCTGGCGTTCTTCAGCGGTCAAATTTATTTCAGACTGATTCGTATTAAAATATAAAGTCATCGGATTTGCATTTATTTTTTCTTTCAAAGCGCTCCAGTCTTCGGTAGTTGTCGTGGTCGTTGTTGTTGTAGAACTTGTTGTTGTTTGTTGCAACTCATACCGAACCGGACCCAAAACTGTATCACCTTGAATAAGCCAACTGTCCTTCACTTCACCATTGATATCTAAGTTAGCGGCAGGAATACCTTTTGAAACCAGATAATTTTTTACATCATTAGCCCGTGCAAATCCAAGATTAGGAAAAGCTGAAGTGTTTTTCTCGTCTTTAGTACAATATCCGGTGAGGAGTAATTTATAATTTGGGTTTTTGGCTATGGCGTCTTTCAGAGCGAGTATGCCCGTATTTATAGAATCGCTAACCGGCTCAAGATGTTTGAATTCATCTTTTTTGAATTTAAAATTATCGTAGCATTGATAGCTAAAATCTCCATTCTGTAAAGCAAAGGGTGCGTAATCGCCGGTTGTTGCAAGTGCAGTATTTTGTTCCCCCGAGCAGCAGCCGGAGCAAGTATGGCAACAATATTTATGATAGAGCCAGGTACCGATTATAATGGTAAGCAAAATCCCGAGGAGATAAAGCGTTTTTTTAGACATAGTGCCAAATTTTGATAATTGAAGTTACAGCTAAAATTTGATACTTGTCAAATTATTTAGAAAAAAATTTACATAAGAAGTATATATAATGTGTACAATAGTGTATATCTAACTATAATATTTTATAAAAAATACTTTTACATACATTAATCCAACATCCCCACAAACTGGTCAAATAAGTACCAAGAGTCGTGTGGACCGGGTGCGGCTTCCGGGTGGTATTGTACAGAAAATGCTTTTTTGCCCAATACTTCCAGGCCTTCTACGGTATTATCGTTTAAATTGAAATGCGTAAGTTTGGCTTTGACAGATTTTTCCAATTCCTCATGGTTCACAGCAAACCCATGGTTTTGTGCGGTTATTTCTCCCTTTCCGGTATGGAGGTTTTTCACCGGATGGTTGCCTCCGCGGTGGCCGTGATGCAATTTATAAGTAGGAATGTCAACAGCTCTAGCCAGAATCTGATTGCCTAAACAAATGCCAAAAAGAGGTTTTTCGGCTTGCAATATTTCTTTTACTGTATCAACGGCATAATCCATCACACCCGGGTCGCCGGGTCCGTTGGAAATAAAGTAGCCATCGGGCTCAAATTGCTGCATTTCAGCATATGTGGTTTTAGCCGGAAATACTTTTACGAAACAATCTCTGTCTGTAAAATTCTTCAAGATGTTTTTTTTCACCCCTAAATCTAAAACGGCTATTTTGTATTTGGCACTTTTATCGCCCACCTCGTAGGTTGCCTTGGTCGAAACTCTTGATGACAACTCCAATCCTTCCATATCTGGCACATCGTTCAGTCTTCTTGTAAGTTCTTGAATATCTGTTATTTCCGATGAGATAATGGCGTTCATCGCACCCTGTTCGCGCACGTGTTTTACCACTGCACGGGTGTCAACACCGGTGATACCTACGAGGTTGTTGTGCGTAAAATAATCTTCCACTGATTCATCTGCTTGCTTGCGTGAAAAATTATTATTGTATTCGCGGCAAATCAAACCGGCTATCTGTATATTATCAGATTGGCTTTCGCTTTCTTTAATCCCGTAATTGCCCACGAATACATTGGTCGTAATGAGCAACTGTCCGAAATAGCTGGGGTCTGTAAACAGTTCCTGATAGCCTGTCATGGAGGTATTGAAGCAAATTTCGCCGGTAGCTGTCCCGATTTTTCCGCAGGCAAAACCTGTAAAATGTGTTCCGTCTTGAAGTAGTAATATGGCTGGTGTCATGGTCATTATAAATTCTGAATGGTTAATTTTAAATTGTTCTTTTTACTTATCTTGGTTATTCTTCTATTTGATTTATTATCCAACTTACCCAGCTAAGAATTGTTGATGCTCTGCGATAAAAAGTAGAATCAGATTCAATATGATAAAGTTTTGAGTTTCTCATAATTTCAACTATTTGTTCCTTTGCAGGCACTTGGCTTGTATCAAGATATAGTTTCAGTGAAAGCTTAAATACTTTATGAGCAAGAATTAGCCTAATGAATTCCTTTTGTCTGTCTGAGAGTGGTGAATTCATTATTTTCTTTCCAAGATTTGATAAGATATAAGATGTTTGTTTGTTTACAGGATCAATTGTCTTTTCAACTAATCCTAAGTATCGAGCAGCATTTGTATAGTAGTCGTGCTGTCTTGGGTCTATTGCGCCAAAGTCAAAATCCTGTAAATATTGTTCTTTCGTCATCGTTTGATTTTGACCAATCAATTCACAAAGATTAATAACTCTATTAAAATTATCTGCTTGTGGAAACGGGATTTCTGGCTCTGCTACAGTCTTAGTTTTATCTATAAGTTGAATCAGCATTTCAAGATTAAACCTGCAATCTATTAGCGTATATTTTTTTTGTCTTAGTAAAACTATAGAATTATAGTGGTTTATTTTTGTGAATGAAAATTCTCTTAAATGAAAAATCCCATTTGAATATGTCAAGAATATCGGGCGTACTTGCTTTTCTATTTTTCCTGTCCAAAGTTTAAATGGATAGTACAACTGCCGGATAAGAAAATCGTCAGAAATATAGTTTTTTGCTTCAATAAGATTTAATGATTTTTCTCCTTCAAAACCTCCATCAATTTCGACTTGTGCGTTTTCTACATTTATATTAAAACTACCAATAGCTGAATTAATCATAAATTGAAAAGATGAAGAACTCATTCTTCCACTAACAGTAGGAAACAATTCCTCTTCATTTGTAAAATTCTGCAATATTCTTGTTACAAATGTACAATTAATTGCAGTTGCCTCGCTTGTTATATCACGGAAGTTAAGGCTTTCCAAAACAGGAGAAAACTCAATTTGTGTTATCTCTATTGGTTCATCTTTAAAATGATAATAGGCGTCAAATGTTCCAATACAATATCCGCCTCTGGATGTGGGTAAAATTGACAAGTTATTTTGAGAAAACAACTTCGGTAGTTGTGATTTATGATCAAACTTTGTCATTAATCGAGCTTCTCGGAATTCATTTATTTTTGAAGCCGAAATTTCAAAATGACCTGCTTTTGTAATTTGTTCGAGAATTTTGTATTTTATAAACAACTTTTCCCAAGCAATATCATTCTTAGAATCACTCATAATTTCTGATTAGTACTTCATCTACTTCTCCACGCTCACTTCCAATGGAGTTTATACTTCTATTAGCTTTTACCTTATTAATAGTATAGCCATTATACAAATCTAGTATTTGTGGAGAAAAAGAATTTGAAAGCAAAAACTTTATCCCTTTATCTGTCAGAAGATCACAAGCCTCTTTTAACCTAATCTGATCATAAATATTCCATCCACCTTGTACATATCCAGTGAAATTTGAGCTTTCTGAAACCGGATGATAGGGCGGGTCTAAATATACAAAACATTTATTATCTAATTTATTAAGAATTTCTGAGTAATCTTCATTGTAAATTTGCACATTCGACTTGTTTAGAAATAAATTTACGGCTCTTAACATTGGCTCATTTACGATATTCGGATTTTTATATCGACCAAACGGTGCATTAAATTCACCTGCATTATTCACTCTGTATAACCCATTAAAACAAGTCTTATTTAGATAAATAACCCTGGAAGCTCTTTGCAATGCCGGTAGTTTATTAAATGTATTAAGCCTGTCAAGACCTCTTATCTTATAAAAATAGTCTGATGTATTTTCATGTTTCTTAAGATCAATAATTAAATCCTCCAATTGGTTCTTAACCACATTATATACATTAATTAATTCTTGATTGCAATCATTAATTATAGCCTTTTGAGGTTGTAAATAAAAAAAAACTGCACCTCCACCTATAAATGGTTCCGTGTATTTAAGCTCCTTTATATTTTTAGGAAGCAACTGCACAATAGCAGACATAAGTTGTCTTTTACCACCAACCCACTTTAAAAAAGGTGCGACTAACTTATTTTGTTTTGTCACTACTGCAATTATTTACGACATAAAATTATAAAAATCATTTCCTTAATCCCAAGAATTGTTTTTATCATTTCAAAAAAAAGGTTCGTCATGTTTGACGAACCTTTTATATGTGTTGAAAAAATCATTTCCATTTATTCTTCTGTTTTTTCTTCTGTCGTGGCTTCCGGTGCTGTTTGTGTTTCTTCTGCTTTCACTTCTTCTACTACTTCTGCTGTTTCTGCTTTCTTTTTCGCACCACCCGCACGACGAGTTTTCTTTTTCGGCTCTGCTGTTGCACCAGATTTTGGGGTGTAAACTTCGTTGAAATCTACTAACTCAATAATGGCTACTTCAGCAGCATCTCCCTGACGGAAACCTAAGCGAACTATACGGGTATAACCTCCCGGTCTGCTGCCTACTTTTGCAGAAATGACATCAAATAATTCTTTTACAGCTGTTTTATCTTGTAAATAAGAGAATACAGTACGTCTGTTTGTTGTCGTATTTTCTTTAGCTTTAGTAATTAATGGTTCAATATAACCGCGCAATTCTTTAGCTTTGGCAATAGTCGTTTCAATTCTTTTGTTAACGATTAAAGCCACTGCCAAGTTTTTTAACAACGCACTTCTGTGACCGTATTTTCTTCCGAGATGATTAATTTTATTTCCGTGTCTCATGTTATTTAGTTTGCAGTTTGCAAATATTTTATGCAGTTTGCAAACTTATCATTTGCAAATTGCCAACTTTTAATTTAGTCTTCCAATTTAAATTTTGATAAATCCATACCGAAGTGTAATCCTTTTTCGATGATTAATTCTTCGATTTCTACCAATGATTTTCTTCCGAAATTTCTGAATTTCAATAACTCATTTGTATCGTACTGCACTAATTCAGACAATGAATTAATTTTAGCCGCTTTCAAACAGTTATAAGCACGTACAGATAAATCTAAATCTTCCAACGGCGTTTTCAAAATTTTGCGCATGTGTAAGATGTGTTCATCTACAACTTCTTCTTGAGCTTTATCTTCTGTGTTGAATGTAATATTTTCATCAGATACCAACATTAAATGCTGAATCAGAATCTTAGCGGCTTCTTTTACTGCATCTTCCGGATGAATAGTGCCATCTGTTTTTACATCAATAATCAATTTCTCAAAGTCAGTACGTTGTTCAACACGTGTATTTTCTACTTTGTAACGTACATTCTTGATTGGTGTATAAATGGAGTCAACAGGAATTAAGCCTACAATAGAATTATCTACGTAATGATCTTCAGCAGATACATATCCTCTGCCTTTTCCTATGGTGATTTCCATTTCGAGGTTCACATTTTTCTCCATATTGCAAATAACTAATTCCGGATTAGTTACTACAAACACGTTTGTATGTGATTCGATATCGCTTGCCAAAAATTGCTCTTTGCCTTTCAACGAAATATATAATTTTTCAAAACCGGCTTCAGAGTCTTGCAACACTCTTTTCAGACGTACTTGTTTCAAATTGAGTACTACTTCTGTTACATCCTCAATTACACCTTTGATCGTAGAAAATTCATGATTGACACCTGCAATTTTTACTGATGTAATTGCATAGCCTTCTAAAGATGAAAGCAAAACACGACGAAGTGCATTGCCTATGGTATTTCCAAAGCCCGGCTCTAAGGGAGCAAATTCAAATGTACCCTCAAAGTCTGTTGCTTTCTGCAACAAAATTTTATCCGGTTTCTGAAACGATAATATAGCCATATTTTAATGATTAATGATTAGTGATTAATGTATAATGTTTTGGTGATTGATGTGAATTTATTAAAATCCAACATTATCTTTTAACATTACTTACTATACAACTCTACAATTAATTGTTCTTTAATGGTTTCCGGAATCTGATCTCTGTTTGGAATTTCCACATATTTTCCTTCCAGTTTTTCAGTATTGAATTCCAACCAAGGATATTTTTTTACTCTGCCAGTTGCTACCGTATCCTGTACCAAAGGCAATCCTTTTGATTTTTCACGAACGCTGATTACATCACCTACTTTTACTGTACAAGACGGAATATTTACGATACGTCCGTTTAAGGTAATATGTTTGTGTGTTACCAACTGACGTGCAGCACTTCTTGTAGGCGCCAGACCCAAACGGTAAACCGTATTATCAAGACGTTGTTCCAATAAACGCAACAAGTTTTCGCCTTTAACACCGTGTTTACGAGAAGCTTCTTCAAATGTTTTGTAGAATTGACGCTCCAACACACCGTAGGTATATTTTGCTTTTTGTTTTTCTTTCAGCTGAATAGCATACTCAGATTGAGAAGAACGTTTTCTGCCGTTACCATGTTGTCCGGGAGGATATTTTCTTTTTTCGTAACTTTTATCGTATCCGAAAATCGGCTCACCGAAAGCTCTAGATTTTTTTGTACGTGGTCCTGTATATCTTGCCATGATTTTAAATTTTAGATTTTAGATTTTAAATTAATACCTAATTTATAATCCAACATTTATAATTTCTTATACTCTTCTGCGTTTTGGTGGACGACAACCATTGTGCGGTAATGGAGTTACATCTCTGATAATCGTAACTTCAATTCCTGAATTTCCGATAGAACGTATGGCAGACTCTCTTCCGCCCCCCGGACCTTTTACAAATACCTCTGCTTTGCGCATTCCTGCTTCATAAGCTTTAGTACCTGCATCCTGAGATGCCAACTGTGCGGCATAAGGGGTGCTTTTTTTAGAACCTCTGAATCCCATTTTTCCGGCGCTGCTCCATGAAATTACCTGGCCTGCCTTATTAGTATAGGAAATAATAATATTATTAAAAGTAGCTTTGATATAAACATATCCTTCTGCTTCTACTTTTACTACTCTTTTCTTTGCTGCTTTTTTTTGTGCTGTAGCCATCTTTAAACGATTACTAAGATGATAGATTATTTAGTTACTTTCTTTTTACCTGCAACAGTTTTACGTTTACCTTTACGAGTACGTGCGTTGCGTTTTGTACTTTGTCCTCTAACCGGAAGACCTTTACGGTGACGAATCCCTCTGTAGCATCCGATATCCAGCAAACGTTTGATATTCAACTGTACTTCAGAACGTAAAGCTCCTTCTACTTTGAAATCGGCGTTGATGATATTACGGATAGCCGTCACCTCATCATCATTCCATTCGTGTACTTTCTTTTCCGGGTCTACTTCGGCTTTAGCCAAAATTTCTCTTGCTGAAGAGCGACCAATACCATATATATAGGTTAATCCTATATATCCTCTTTTGTTTTTGGGAAGGTCAATACCTGATACTCTAGCCATAATTATCCTTGACGTTGTTTAAATTTAGGATTCTTCTTGCAGATGACATACACTCTGCCCTTTCTGCGTACAATAACGCAGTCTTCGCTTCTTTTTTTAACTGATGCTCTAACTTTCATGGTATAAAAGTTTATTTTTTTATTTGTATCTGAATGTTATTCTGCCTCTGGATAGATCGTACGGAGAGATTTCTACGGCAACTTTATCACCGGGAAGAATGCGGATATAATGCATCCTCATTTTGCCGGAGATTGTGGCTAAGATTTCGTGGCCGTTTTCGAGCTTTACTCTGAACATTGCGTTAGAAAGCGCTTCCGTGATCGTACCATCTAATTTTATAAGGTCTGTTTTGCCCATAATTTTGGAGTGCAAAGATACTAATTAATCTCTGAAATCCTTAATATATGAAGATTTTTTTATGGCTTCGTATATTAAATTATGGTCACTAAGTATGTCAGCTTTTCCTCTTTTTACGGCAATAGTGTGTTCAAAATGTGCGGATGGCTTACCGTCTTTTGTGACCACAGTCCATTTATCGCTCAATTGTCGCACCTGGTAAGTACCCATGTTAATCATCGGTTCGATGGCTATCACCAAACCTTCATGCATAACAGGTCCTTTGCCTCTTTTACCGTAATTGGGAACATCCGGTTCTTCATGCAGGTTTTTGCCCACTCCATGCCCGATTAACTCGCGCACTACACCGTACTTATTATCTATTTCGGTGTATTTCTGGACAGCAAAACTTACATCACCAATACGATTTCCGACTACTGCCTTTTCTATACCCAGATATAAAGAATTGTTTGTGATTTGCAACAAACGTTTTATTTCCGGTGTAATATCGGCAATTGGGAATGTAAAGGCTGAATCGCCGTAGTACCCGTCTTTACACACTCCGCAGTCAATAGATACAATATCTCCTTCTTTGATTTCTCTGTCGGATGGAATTCCGTGAACTACTTGTTCGTTTGGTGATACACACAAAGTTGCGGGAAA
>DAOQII010000014.1:0-17980 GCA_035339455.1 Chitinophagales bacterium | reverse complement strand
AGAACCACCTCCTTTTAATTCCTCCTCCTTGTTAAGTTGGAGGAAAAAATGAGAATTCAACTATTTTTTTCACCTTAATTTTCTTAACCCGAACTCAGGTTATTATATCATAACGCTTTTAGTTCTCGATCCCGCAGGTATGCGGGATTTTTTTATTTCAAAATAAGCTACATTAAAATAATACACAAAGTAGTATATATAAAAAATTAAGATTATGATAAATAAATTTACGCTATATAAGACAAACAGTATTTACTAAAATATTAAAACAGGCTCTTTATAATGCATTTATTTCGTTAAAAATTATACAACATCAGTATGGAATTGTGTAAGACGCCAGTCAATAAACGGTGATAATTTTGTTTCATCAAACGAACAAAAAAAATAAACAATAACAAATCAATTAAACACTAAAAACAAACAATCATGAAATCAAAAATTTTAAAATCAGGATTTGCAGTAGCTATACTTGCTATTGCATTGCCGACAATGGCAGGTGAAAAAAATGCAGTACGCGTAAGCGAAGGCTTCCAACATCCGGAAAGTGTAGTAGCACATCGCAAGAGTTTATTTGTATCTAACACCGGAGCAGAATTAAAACCATTGGAAAAAGACGGTGACGGATACATCACTAAATTGAGCCGCAAAAATGGTGAGATTGTAGAAGAGAAATTCATCACCGATTTGGATTCTCCCAAAGGTATGTTTGCTAAAGGAAAACGACTTTACGTAGCTGATGTAAACAAAGTTTATGTGTTCAATGCTAAAACAAAAAAGAAAATTGCCGAACACGATTTATCTAATCAGGGTGCAGCTTATCTTAATGATGTAACTAAGGCTGTAAATGGTGTTTATGTTTCTTCAACACTGGAAAATACATTGTACAAAATCAAACGCAACGGGAAGGTAAAAGAAATTAAACTCAAAAATGCCAACTTAAATGGAATAAATGGAGTGTATCGTCGTCCATTGGGAAAAGTATTTGTTGCTAATTTTGGCCATGAAAATGAGCAAAACGGTAATGTTGGAAAATTTGGTGTGGTTCGCAAAAAATACAAACAAATTAAAAAACATGGTATTAACGACGGTATTGCATTAAAAGGTGGAAAAGTGGTTTATACGGACTGGGTTGACAAAACAAAAAACGCAGGAAATGTCATTACCGTTAAAAGAATAAATGGTAAAACCACTAAAGTAGATTTACCGGTTGCTATTGGCGGACCATCAAGTATTTATGCAGACAGAAGACACCGAATTTTATGGGTGCCATCAATGACTGACAATAAAATCGTAGCCATTCCATTCTCAAAGCTTTAAAACACAAAATCAGCAGAGCTGACTGCGTGTACTGTATCATTTAAATTCTAATCATCTCAATCTGAACATTATGAATATTATTCGCCTATATCCGTTTCTCATGCTTGTCGCATTTATCAGCATACTATTCACTGGATGTGCTACTAAAAACAATAAAAGTGCTACCCATACGGTGCAAGTAAATACTCCAGCTAAAAGTGAAGAAAGAATAGCGGCAACCAATCTCTTGCAAACAGAACAATTAGCCGGCGGTGTAACTTATAGTAAAGACACGTTGAAAACAAAAGCAGCGTTAATGGCATTTAAAGAGAGATACAGTACGGAGCAGCTCCAAGTCATCATGGCTTTGAACAGATTAGATCCTAATCGTCTTAGAACAAATATCCAGCTTATTATTCCGGATACCGTATTGGCTACATTTGATTCTTACAGCCCGTTTCCCAATCAACTGCAAGCAGGGCAAAACATTCCAAAATTATTTGTAGTTAACCAGCGCATACAATTATTTGCTGCTTATGAAAATGGCAATTTGGTAAGATTTGGTCCCGTAAGCACGGGCAAAAAGGCAACTCCTACTCCCAACGGATTATATCATACTAATTATAAGAAAAAATCTAAGGTTAGTACTGTAGATGGTGATTGGGTAATGCCTTGGTATACGAATATCCACAATACAGAGGGCATTGCCTTACACCAATATGCTTTGCCGGGCTATCCGGCCAGCCACTCCTGTGTAAGGTTGTATGAAAAAGATGCTATGTGGGTATATAACTGGGCAGATGGATGGCAGCTTTCAGACAATGGTCAGAAGGTATTAAAAAACGGAACTCCGGTTTTGATATTTGGGAAATTTGATTTTGACCAACCGGCATCCTGGAAAGAATTACCGACAAATCCAAAGATAATGGAACTGAATGCCGAAGAACAGCAAACGCTTAATGAAGCTTTAAATAAAATCATTGGAGAACAACCATCTTAATCTATTTCTTTATACATGAAGATCTTGTAAAATAAACGAAAATTCATATAAGACACAGCACTAAAAAACAGAGCAATTTTGACATAACAAATTTTTTTAACTGCGTAAAAAAAACAACATGAAATACGATAAATTCTATAACGAAACCCACAGAGTAGTTTTTTTGTCATTCTTCATCTTATTATTCTCATCCTGGATGTTTCTGGCTTGTAAATCTAAAAATGAGGGAGCTGAAAACAAGAACACGGAAACTACGGTTACACAAACCACCACCGTTGAAACAAGCCCCACTCAGGAATGGGTGCGTTTTAAAACAGACGCCGAAAAAAAGATTCAAACGTATCAATCCCGTATAGCAGAACTGAAAGCTAAGATTGCTAAGCCCGGTACTCCAAATTTGGATAAAATGCGCAAAAACAAAATTAATGAACTGGAAAAGAAAATAGTTGCTTTGCGCACTTCCATTGAAAATGCAGAAACGCAAACGGTAACAGTTTCAACGGAGACCATCAAAACCATGCAAGTACAACTTGACAGTTTAGAAACAGAGCTGAACGGATTTTGATCTCTATAATTTTTTAAAAACAATTTTTAACTTATAAAATTTATTATCATGAACAATTTATTGTACATCATTGCAGTCATACTTATTATAGGTTGGGCTGTAGGCTTTGTAGGCTTCCATGCCGGCGGGCTCATTCACATCTTGCTTGTTATTGCTTTAATAGCCGTTATTTTAAGAGTAATACAAGGCAAAAGTCCTGTTTAGTAAATCAACATCTAAATTATTAATCACAAACAAAACAACACGACCATGAACAAAAGAAATTTAATTATCGGTGTATTGGCCGGAGTAGCAGCAGGAGCTGCCTTGGGAATTATGCTGGCGCCGGACAGTGGCGCAAATACGCGCAAGAAAATCTTGAACAAGAAAGATGAGTACGCTAAATCATTAAAAGATGAATACAAGCGTTTATTGAAATCAGTAAACAGCGATTTGGACGACTTGCAATCAGATATTGATAATATCGCAGCTGAAATAACTGATGATATTGAGCAAAAAGCAAATCAGGCTAAAAACGCTTTCAATCAAACAAAATCTACCATCACAGAAAGCTTGAGCTAATCTTCTGTAATATTAAACCCGTAGTATGCCATCTTCATCATCTGCTTTTGAGCAACTTGCCGAACAAGGACAAGAATACGTGAAAAGCTCGTATGAACTGTCAAAGCTAAAAGGCATCAATGCGACAGCCAATATCATTACCGTATTAATTTCAAAACTGAGTATTGTGCTATTGGTTGTGTTGAGCTTGCTTATGCTGAGCATCGCTGTTGCTTTGTTTTTCGGAAAGATGCTGGGAAATGCAGGCTACGGTTTCTTAATCGTATCGGTCGTTTATGGCATACTAAGTGTACTGGCTGCATACTTCTTGTGCGATCGAATTAAGACTCCGATAGCAAATCTTATTATCTCTCACGCATTAAACGACTAATCATGGCTACGATAAAAAATCAACAAGATCTGCAAAATGCAATCCTTACACTAGAGGTGCAGCAGCAAAAAGAAATAGATGAATTAAGCGGACAGTTTAAAGAAACCATAGAGCGCATAAATCCAGCTAATTTCATAAAGCACACTTTCAAGCAGATAAACAGGACACAAGAAGGACAAAGAAACCTAATCCGGACGGCCGTAATGTTAGCCGTAGGCTATATTGCCAAACGGCTGATTGACCGTTTTATGCAAAAAGACAGAAATCATTTAGTGAAATTTATCGGCGGAGGTCTGCAAGTTGCCATTGCTACCTGGGTTACTAAAAATGGCATGAGATTCCAAACACTTATCTTTTCTGTTCTGTCCGGGCTTTTAAAATCTTATACTGGGCTTTTTCTTCCTCAAACTTAGAACATATAGACGTAGAACCTAGCTAAAACCAATCAGCGTTTAGATGCTCAAAGAAATTGTTAATACCTGCGTTTTAGAATAAGATTTTATATATACTGCCCCAGTCGGAGCAGTTTTTTTATTGCATTTAATAATAGCATTCTTGGTTGTATTCATAATAAAGAAAGGATAGTGGAGTAATATGGAAATTATGTAAGAAATGGAAAACATGTTGTAACACCAAAACAGAGGAGGGTTATTAAATTCGTATTTGAATTAACAAGATAACACAGATTTACGTGTCTTCTTTTTAACGAATTGCAAAGATAGAGTTTGCTCAAAGCTGTCAGATATGAAAATGGTATTAAATATATTGATACTGATTTTGATTATTAGTTGGATAATTTTAGTTGTGTTGAACACACATAGCTATGCCATTCATGCATTGCTTCTGATAGCGTTTATACTAGTGATGATAAAAATATTCAATAAAGGATAAGATCAAAAGAATGCATAAGAAATCAACGCTTTTTAAGAATTTATATTTTCTCACACTACGAATAGATGTTTCTATCAAACGCATCAGCAATATTTCGAGAGAGGAAATTAATATGCTGCTGAAAGCTTATATACTTGGACAGAAGCAAAGAAAGCAAATACGCCAATAAATTCATTTTTGCCAAAAAAAAGACAATTACTTGCTTTGAGGTTTATCTCTTACGGTTTCATAATCATTATTGTAAATTGCATTTGCTTTTGCCAGTTCGGCACCGAAATATAGGATTATGGCAGAATAATATACCCAAATCAGCAAGATGATAAGCGTACCGGCAGCACCATAAACACTTACCAGTTTTGAACTACTCAGATACCAGCTTATCAGGTATTTGCCTATCATAAACAAACCCGAAGTAAAAAGAGAAGCGTTATAAATGTATTTCCATCTTAATCTCTTGCGGGGTAATGTCTTATAAATCAACAAAAACAATACACTCACCACCAAAAATACAATGACATTGTTTATGATAAACAATAGGATGACTTTCGAGTCTTTGAAATAGGCAAAAAGATAATTGCCTGCTATGTCTAAAATAGAATTTATAAAAAGACTGACCATTAACAGGAATGACAAAGAGCCTATCATAGACAGGGATAAGAGTTTATTTTGTACTTGGTGCCAAAATCCTTTATTCTGTCCGGGCTCAATTTCCCAGATAAGATGCAGCGAACTTTGAATTTCAGAAAATATACCTGAAGCACCAAATGCCAATATGATAAAACTAAACGCCGTTATAAGTCCGGTGTGTTGCTGTAGTTCAATATTTTTTACTATTTCCTGAATTTGTATGGCGGCTTGTGCACCCACCAGATTTCTGATTTCAAAAAACAATTCACCTCTTACCGCCTCTTTTCCAAAAATGCTTCCTGTGATAGTAATCAGAATAACTAATAGCGGAGGCAATGAAAACAAAGTAAAATAAGCTAAAGAGGCACTGAGCTTAATTACATTATTATCATTGAACCCATTATATGCATTCTTCAGCACGATAAATGGCTTACCCAGCTTTTTAATAATTTCAGATTTCATGTTGCAAGTTTGAATAAATCAAGCATCTTTTACTTACAAAATTTCAGCTGTTCGTTATAAGCTTTACACACCAAAAACAATAATCATACTGCCGTTTTTATCTTTAAAAGATGACTCATTATATTATTGGAAAGTACAAGATAAACTCCGCACCTTTTCCGGGATATCCTTTGGCTTCTATAAATCCGTTGTGGTTGTCAATTATCTTTTTGCAGATAGCCAAACCAATTCCGGTACCTGAAAAAGTATTTTTATCATGAAGTCTTTGGAACAATGTAAATATCTTCTGTGCATATTGTTGCTCAAAGCCGATGCCATTATCAAGAACGCTAATCCGCAAATAATTTTTATCGGCTGAAGCAGATGAAAACGGAATAGAGGCACCATTTACTACAGTAGAACTGATATGAATTTCTGGCACTCGGCTTCCATCGGTATATTTCAGCGAATTGCCGATTAAATTAAAAAACAACTGACTGATTTGGAAAGAAATGCCAGAAATATCCGGTAAATCATCGGCATGAATAATGGCATTTTTTTGTTCGACCATTGCAGCCAAATTAGACCATGCGTCTGCTATGATTTGGTTTAAATGGATGGACTCAAAGTGGTGTTCGCTCCTGGAGATTCTGGAGTATTGCAATAAATCATTTATTAAGATTTGCATCCTGTTGGCTGAGTCTTGTGTCTTTTTAAGAAAATCAAGTGACTTGTCTGAAAGCTGATTGTCCTTGTCTCCTGTGATGCGTGAAATAAACATCTGTATTTTACGCAGCGGTTCTTGCAAATCATGACTGGCTACATAATTAAAAGAAGAAAGTTCATAGTTGGCATTCAACAACTCCTGGTTTTGTTTTTCGAGCATTTGTATATTCATTACTGAATCTGTAATATCTTGATTTATGCCCAAGGTGACTGGTATGCCATTGGAATTTCTTACCGAACGGCTTACCGTTCTAAAATGGCGCAGCTCTTGCGTATCCTTGCGATAAAACCGGTATCTCAGCTCAAAGTCTTCTTCGCCACCCAGGCATCTGTGTGCATTTTCTTCTACATAAGGCAAATCATCAGGATGTATGCTGATCATGTAATTTGCAATAGTGGCATCATATTCACCCTTCTCGGCACCTATCATCGAATAATAATTATCAGAAACCGAAAAGATATCATTATTCACATCATATTGCCAGTTGCCAAGTCTGGCTACAGATTCAGCCTGGCTGTGTGAAATATCCTTTAACCGAAGGTCATTATTTAATATCGTCAGCTTTCGAACATCTTTATCAATTCTGAAATAAGCAGCCACAAATACGCCGAGTGAGAACAATACAATAAGAAAAATAAATAAAGGAGCAATAATTCTTTTTGTTTTGCTCGTATTCTCTCTGTCTATCAGTAACTGATTTTCGGTGCTGATAAAATTGGTTTCTTCATCTTTCAGCAGATTCATCACATTCGATCCCATCAGCATATTAGATTTAACAGAGTCTGATATTCCACTTCTGTAATGAGCTCGGTTGCTCAAAATCAGCGTTTCGTCTAAATACTCATACCTCCTTTTAACCAACAACCTTATCTTATTTAATTTTTCCGTCTGCTCTTTATTGTCTTTGGTTAAAGCTAACAAAGACGTAACAAGGCTATCCGTTTTTATTTTGTAAATATGATAGGTAATCAAATAGGAACTATCGCCGGTTATAATATACCCCCTTTGGTTGGTTTCTACATTTCTTAGATTATTGGAAAGTTGAGCTAAGGTCAGTTTCACCTTGTATGTATGAATGATCAGCTGCTGTGCATCATTCATTGATTTAATTTGATTGTAAGTAAGTGCCGTAATGAATAATAAAATGAAGATTGCCGAGATAAACACGATGGAATATATTTTTGAAACTTTTTTACTCATCAGTGTTTTCATTGCAGATCAATTTATACATTGAGCAAAAAAGTATCTTTATTTAGTCCGGACGTGTGAAACTGCCACTTGGTACTCAGCACGTTTTCGAGTACTTCCTTCAGCGCATTAAAATCATTGGGTTTTTTGATATAAACATTAGCGCCTTTTACAAAAGTATCTTCTATATCGCGTTCAGCTCCGGAGGTAGAATAGATGGCAACTGTAATGTGCTTTAGCCTGTCAGATTTTCGTATATCTTCTAAGCATTCAATGCCGTTTTTACGAGGCATGTTCAAGTCTAAAAATAGAATATGTGGCAAGACTGTGCTTTCTTCCAAAAGCAGATTCATTAATTCGATACCATCATTCACTGTTTCAACCATTGTTTTAACCCGGCACTCTTCTAAAGCATCTTTAAAGAACAACCGATCGTCTTCATCGTCATCGGCCAGTAATATGCTTAGTGGTTTGGTATTCATTTTATATTATTTAGATTGTTGTAATTCTTTTCTCCTTTTTATTATGCGCTGAAATGACGAAGGAGTGAGGCCTGTCGTTTTTTTGAACTGATTGGATAAATGTGCCACACTGCTGTAGTTTAGCTCATAAGAAATTTCGGTGAGTGTATATTTCTCGCTTAAAAGCATTTGTTTCGCAAGTTCAATTTTCTGAATGATGATAAAGTTTTCTATTGTCGTATAAGTTACTTCGGAGAATAAATTTGACAGATAGCCATAACTGTGATGTAGCTTATCTGCAAGATAAGTGGATGTGGTGACATTAGGCATATTATCGTCTTTCCATATCATTTCCACAATAGTATCTTTTATCTTTTGTACTAAGGCGGTTTTTTGATTGTCAATTATTTCAATGCCATAATGTTCAAATGCATCCTTTAATTGTTCCCGTTGTTGGTCTGTAAGATTTTGAGTAAATTCTACTTCATTCAAGCTAATTATCTGATATTCTATGCCAATTTTCTCCAATTGGTCTTTTAGAATCATTTTACAGGCATAAGTGAGGTCAAATTTTACAAAAATATTCATGGCAATAAAACTTAAAGTTAAGGAAAATAAGTGACAATCCGTTACGAAATTAATTAATGCATAAAATAATATGCCATATAAAAGTCTTGTAAAATTTGATATGAATAGTGAAATAAAAGTTGAAGAAGTTATAACATATTTGCATTAAAATAACATTTTATGAAAAAACATTTTTTGATATTCACCAGAAAGTTAATGGCAACATGTACGATGTTGTCTATTGCTATGAGCAGTCTTACCTTTGCAGGAGAAACGGCGAAGACAAGCAACAGTTCAACGTCCAAAAAACCACTTTTGATAAAGGTTACCAATTTAGTTTCGCCATCTGCTACTGTAGTAGTTGGTGTTTACACACCCGGAAACAAATTTTTAGATATTAATGATCAATATAAAGTTTACTATCTGAAACCTAAAAATGGGGTATTGACTGCTAAGTTAAACGATCTTACATACGGAACATACGGAATTGCTTTGTTTCAGGATTTGGACGGCAATGGAAAAATTAATAAAAACGCATTGGGAATACCCAAAGAGCCGTATGCTTTCTCCAATAATTTTAAACCGATGATGAAAGCACCTAATTTTAATAATTGTAAGTTTAGTTACAATGCCGCATGCAATAGCATTGAAATCAAATTATTAAAATAAGCCGGAAATTCACGTTCTTATTTCCAATTTTAATGCGCCCCTATGGTGCATTTTTTTATTGCAAATTTTAAAGCTTGGTATCTGGATAATTTTCAGGATTATAGATAGTCGTAAAAAAGGCATCCAAACGGGATGCTTCAAATAGTCTTTTTAATGAATCAAGATAGGCTTCGAGAGGCTTTGATTTTGCGGTTTCAGCCAACGTATCAATTATTGTTATTGGCATTTCCTCCGTCTTGTTATGTAATTTCGGAAATTCTTTCCTGATTTCAAGTGCCAGTTTTGTAATCTTTCGGTTTAATTCTGATTCTTTTTTATTTATAAGTGTGCGCTTACTTAATAATCATTTTTCCTGCTCCTGAAGAATGAGATGTTCTGAGATGGCATGTCGTCGCCCAATAAAATTCCATAGGGTTTTAAAGTATCAATATGGTCGAAAATAATTTTGAAAAAAGCAACAGCAGGAATAGCTAAGAACATACCACCTACTCCGCATAATGCTCCCCCTGCTAGTACTGCAATAATGGACGCAAGTGCATTTATTTTTACTTTTGACGACACGATATAATGCATTAATACATTATTGTCAATAAACTGGACAATAATAAACCACACCAACACCCATAGTGCCGCCTTAGCAGATAAGGTGGCAAGTGCTACTGTCATCATTAAAACAACGGCAATCATTCCGCCTACGTATGGTATGATATTCAGCAAACCGCCGATTATACCAAAAAGTATGGCAAATTTCATTCCGATAATATACAAACCCACACTGTTCAATACAGATACGATTGCTGATTCAATTATTAATCCATTGAGATAATTTTGAATCACCAATTTTGATTTGCTTAATATATTACTGATACGCTCATGTTTATCAACTTCAAAAATGGAGCTGATAAACTTTAACAATAGCGGTTTATAAAACAAAAACATAAAGGTATAAATCGGGATTAAAAACAACAAAACCAGCACTGATGTAACCGTAGATAAGGTAGTGCCTAATATCCCCGATAAGTTTTTAGAAGTATCTGTCAGTAATTGGCCGGCCTTTTTTACAAGTACCAGATAGGAGATGTTTGATTTTAGTGAAAGCCAGTACAAAAATTTTTTGATGGCTATATCCAGTTGTATTTTTAATTGGGGCATAAACTCACTGAATCTAGTAAGTTGGTAAAAAAGGAAAAGACACAAGCAGATAACGATCGTTAGTGAGATGATAAGGACTAAAAAAACAGCAAGCGTACGGGGTATATTTTTTGCTTGTAAAAAATTAACGGCCGGATTGAGTAATATGGATAGTAATACCGCAAAAAACAAGGGCATCAGAATAGTTGCCCCGCAATATAGGAGGAGGCAAACAGCCAGAAGTATAAATAGAACTAAGGCAACTTTTCCAAGCGAAGCAAATTGATTTTCCATAAGGTTGAATTATTTGGCAACTATGTACGGGGTTGTTGATTTGATATATAAAAATTGCAGACAGCGTGAAGTAAGAGTGAAGTTTGGGGACGGAACTGAATCCTGAGTGAAGACTTTTGAAAATTTACTTTGTGTAACTTGCACCGCTTGTCTGCATTATAATTTTATTGGTTTACTACAGATGCATAATACACTTCCTGTTGTTGGTTTGCATCTTCTTTTATTTCTTGATGAACTGTTTTTACGATGTTTTCTTGTTGCAACGTGTTTTTTTGTTTTTCAAAATAATGCAAGAAGTCTTTGTAACTTTCATTCATCAAGAAGGTTACTGCTTCATCAAAAGTTTCTTGATGATTTTGCATTCTGTCGGCAATTACTTGTTCCGCTTCATTGGTATCCCAATTTACTGAAACGCCCATTCTGTCGGTATATTGCATCAATCGAGAGGCGAGCTTTGCATGTTTGTTAATATAGCTGTCACAAGCTGAACTTAAATGTTCATTGTTTGATTTGATTTTACCCACTTCTGCAATGGTGAGCACTTTCATGTTTTTATCTGCCAATACAGAGATACAGTTTTTTTGCATTCCAAAGCCAGGCTCATGAATAGTATTTTCAAATCGTATAAGTTCACTAAAGTCTTCGTCAGTCATTTGTAAACTGCTGTTACAAGCTAATAATCCACTGAGTACAACTGCTGAGGTTAACAGGAACACGAATAAAGTGATGAAGTTGGCCGTTGTTTTCATAATGATTCGTTTTGGTATTATTAATTTATTTTTCTTTCTTTTGATAGTACAAAGATGCTGTGATTCCTCATTTTGTACCTTACATCATTATTTTCTAATGTTACATAATACGATGGTATTCAAATCAATTGCTTTTATTGTTTTCAGCGTATTGACTTTGTTTATCTTCTTTTTGCAAAATGATATGATTAAAAGCCTGACCAATGACTAACTCATCTCCGATAAAGAAGTAGTTTGTAGAAAGATTATATGCTAAGTTATCATAGACCAAATCAATCTTATTATTTGTTGCTGACCATTTTCCTTTTAATGATTTGATAAGAATTCCATCTTCGTTGATGAAATCATGTTTGAATGTAGCGTTGTCATAGAATGTAAATTCTTCCTTGCTGTAATTTAATTCCGGACGGCTTTTATAACCTAAATTATTTTTTGTCAGCATGGCACTGTTGTAATGTTTCCAGCTGCCGATTACAGGCGATGATATTGCTTTTTTAGTTGGTTTTGCATGAGTGTTAAACAATAGGCCAATAATTGCCAAAGTGCACAAGAGAGTAGAATATAATTTCTTTTTCATAATCAATTATTTTATACGGCAAAATTATCGTACATACCCAACAGACCGCTTATAGAATTATTACTGATTTTTATAAAAATCACAGATGAGGCTTAAGAATATTAAGCACTATGTTTGATGTGTGAGGATGAAATAAAACAATATCAAACTAAATGACAACTAAGATATCTATAGCTGAAAAAAATGATTCAGCCTAAATTATAATCACCATTGAAAAACAAAGAGAAGCAATTAAAACCAGACTTCAAGTTAAAGTAAATATAAGCAAAGCTTTATTATATGTATAATTAAAACAATACATTTAAATTTCATTTTACGAATAATCCAAACAATAGATTATTTAGTATAAGACAACAATTTTTTATTCTTAAAACTTCCTGAACGTATTTTGCCCGGCTCGTTTTACTCTGGCAATATGCTCAAAATCTTGTTCATTTTTTATAAGTGAGCCAAAGTAGGGCGGACTGTTTTTTACATAATCAATCTCGGCTAAATGATCTTTTGTGTTCTTGCCCAATTTCAATAAACGTATCCAGTCTAACAGTTCGGAGGTAGAGGGTTTCTTTTTGATTCCGTGAATTTCGCGCAAGCCATAAAAGACTTTCAGTGCCTCTTCCATCAAATCTTCTTCCAGTTTTGGGAAATGTACATTTACGATATCAATCATCGTGGTGCGTTCCGGAAACCGGATAAAATGAAAGAAACATCTGCGCAAAAATGCATCGGGTAATTCTTTTTCATTATTAGATGTAATAATAACGATAGGGCGTGTTTTGGCTTTGATAGTTTTTTGCAATTCGTAACAATAAAACTCCATTTTATCCAACTCCAATAATAAATCATTTGGAAATTCGATATCCGCTTTATCTATTTCGTCAATCAGCAGTACTGCTTGTTCATCACTTTCAAAAGCCTGCCACATTTTTCCTTTTATAATATAATGGGCAATGTCGTTTACTTGCTCATCGCCAAATTGCGAATCGCGCAAACGAGCCACAGCATCGTATTCATACAAACCTTGTTGTGCCGTGGTGGTAGATTTAACATGCCAGGTATAGAGCGGTTTATTTAGTGCTTTGGCAACTTCAAAAGCCAGCATTGTTTTCCCGGTACCGGGTTCGCCTTTTATCAGCAGGGGTTTTTCGAGCGCGATAGCCGCATTCACTGCAGTTTGCAGTTCGTCGGTAGCAATGTAATTTTCAGTTCCGGTGAAAGTATGTATCATTGTTGTTTTTTTATTAGTTATTTATAATACGTTAAATTTTATTTTATTATTAAAATATAATTAATTACCTTATCCTCAAATTACCTCACTATCTTTTTTCCTTTCAATGTTTTCATGGCTTTTGTCAGTCCGTCTAAAGTAAGCGGAAACATTCGGTCTTTCACTACTTCTTTTAGAATTCGTATAGAAGGTACGCCATCCCAATAATATTCATTGCTGGGATTGAGCCAGACCAGATTTGGATAACGCTCTACAAAACGGCTCACCCAAACGGCACCTTCTTCATCGTTATAATGTTCTACGCTTCCCCCTTTTGCTGTCAGCTCATAGGGCGACATAGTAGCATCACCCACAATTATAACACGATAGTCAGGATTGAATTTATGCAGCACTTCGAATGTGGGAATACGGTCGTTGAATCGCATGATATTATCTTTCCAGATGCTTTCGTAAAGGCAGTTGTGAAAATAGAAAAATTCCAGATGCTTAAATTCTGTTTTTGCTGCAGAAAAAAGTTGCTCGCAAATTTCCACGTAAGGATCCATAGAGCCGCCCACATCAAAAAACAATAAAACTTTTACCCTGTTCTTTTTTGAAGGCTGCATGGCTATATCCAAATAGCCTGCATTACGACAAGTCTTATCTATCGTAACGGGCAAATTTAATTCTTCGTCAATACCTTCGCGAGTGAGAGTACGCAATCGTTTCAAAGCTAATTTGATGTTGCGTGTGTTCAGCTCAACATCAGCTGCATAATTCTGAAATTCCCTTTTCTCCCAAACTTTAATGGCACTGCGTTGCCCACCACTGCCTCCGATGCGTATGCCTTCGGGGTTATAGCCGCCATGTCCGAATGGAGAAGTACCACCGGTGCCTATCCACTTATTGCCGCCTTGATGTTTTTCTTTTTGCTCTTCCATCAGTTGTTTCAGGCGTTCCATCAGCTTGCCCAACCCGCCCATTTTTTCTATCATCGCTTTTTCCTCGTCAGAGAGCAGACGTTCCATTTCTTTTTTCAGCCAGTCTTCCGGTATTTCTTTCTCATTTAGTTTATCCGATTTAATTCCATTAAAAAACTGACCAAATAAAATATCGTACCGGTCTAAAAACTGCTCATGTTTGACCAATATTGTTTTCGACAAAAAATAGAAATCGTCGATGTTGTATGCTGTAACTCTTTTGTTTAATGCTTCTAATAAGTTCAAATATTCACCGATGCTAACCGGCAAACCTTCTTCTTTGAGCAACAAAAAGAAATCGAGAAACATGCTGTAAATGTAAATTGAAAAATGAGATAAAGAAACTATTTTTTATTTTTAGTCAAACATTTAGAAATGAATGAGCAACTATCACGACAATATCAAGGGATACAAAAAACAAAAACAGATTTGTTGAACAAAATAAAAACTGTTGATGAAGAACAATTAAATCGAAAGCCTACCGATGGAAGCTGGAGTTTGGGGCAGGTTTATTATCATTGTTATCTTGCGGAGTACGGAACAATTAAAACCATTGAAAAAAACCTGAAAGAAAACAAGGTTAAACTTCAAAGTGAGTTTGCAGATAAAATCAGAAATATTTTGTTATTAATTGTGCTAAAATCACCGTTAAAATTTAAAGCACCTGCCGTTGTTCAAAAAGTACCTGAATACATTACCTATAACGAAATAGAAGAATTATACGCAGACAGTACGAATGATTTTAATAAAATATTGGCTTCGCTGCCTGCATCTCTGATTGACAAGCGCATTTTTAAACACCCTATAGCAGGATTGTTTAATATTGAGCAGACACTAAATTTTGTAGGAGAACACTATCGGCATCACATTATGCAGATAGACCGTTTGCTGTAGTTGTTATTTGAGTTTTTCTAATTGTTCTGTTATTTGTTTCTTTAAGTCAGCTGGAATATCAGGTGCTTTTTCCGGCGTATATTTTTCGTCTTTTGTAAAGTAAATAATATTTCTTGTATAGGTTGCTAATTTCATCTTCTCATTAAGTGGTTCTAAGGCTTTATTAGTCTCTTGCATGTATTCTATTTTAGCTATCCAGTTATTATTGCTATCGTACTCATAGTCGTATAAGCTAATATAGTAGGAGTTTTTATCCTTATAATCTAGATCAGCATTAAAGGTGTTATTTCCATATTTGTCATATTTATAGTGTTGTGACTTTTGAATACCCGAAGTATTATAACTGTCATGAATAACTTTTTTTGAGCTGTCTTTAAAAAAAGTAGTACTTACCAAATAGCGTTCAAAATAAAGATGGAATGCATCTTGTTGAATTAATTCTTCTTTTAAAACAGTTCCATCATTTGCTAAGGTATAGGCTGTAGTTGCTGTACTTTTAATATTCCCTTGCGCAGCTTCCAAAATTTCTTTTTGTAATACATATTTATTGTTAAATTTCTTGTATATATAATTAATTGAAACGCTGACATCTCTTGTATTAATGTAAGATTTGTATTTTATGTTTCCGTTTCGGTCAAAAACTTTTGTAATTCCATTTGAATTTGTAAGATATTTTCTTGAAGATTTCACGTTTACGATTACAGAATCTTTAAAATAAGTTGTGTTGTGTCTTTCTACTTCGTGTAAAGTGTATTTTCCTGTCATATTATCTTTTATGGCAACAATCTGTATTTCAGGATTATCGTAAGCATCATAAAAGAACCAATATACATATGTTTCTTCGGTTGAAAATTTTCTACTTATGTAAATTATCTTATCCCCGTCATAAATTAATGATTTCTCATCCGGATAATTATTTAAATAAACCAGACGACCTTTCTCGTCATAAAGTAATGAATCTTCAGCATCCCATTCTTTTGAATCTTCATAATATATTTTTGATGTAATTACTTTAGGCAGTCCTTGTATTGGCACTAATGCATCATAATCTATTATTTCATAAAAGTTTGTATTTAGTTTTCTGCCAAATTCTGTTAGTATATTATTTGTAGAAAAAACATTTTCAGCGGATATGCAAAAGGTACAAGAATAAAAGAGAGCAAGACAAATTCCTAACCACTTTTTTACATGCATCTGTGGATGTTAAATTTAGGAGAAAAAATTATACTTCAAAATACAATAAAGTGCACGAAACGCATCTTTCATGCCGATTTTTTTACCTTCTTCATAGGTTCTGCCATAATAAGAAATGCCTACTTCATATATCCTGATTTTAGGAATCTTTGCAATTTTTGCCGTTACTTCGGGCTCAAAGCCAAAACGGTTTTCCTTTAGTTCTATTTGCCGTATAATTTCTCTGCGAAACATCTTATAGCAGGTTTCCATATCCGTCAAATTCAGATTGGTAAACATGTTAGAGATAAATGTCAATAATTTATTGCCTATGGTATGCCAAAAGAATAAAATACGGTGAGGTCTTCCACCCATAAATCTTGAGCCGTACACCACATCGGCAAATCCGTCGAGGATGGGCTTAACTAAAATATTAAACTCATTCGGGTCATATTCGAGGTCTGCATCCTGCACGATGACAAAATCTCCGTTGGCATTTTGGAATCCGGTGCGAAGGGCTGCGCCTTTGCCTTTATTTATTTCGTGTTTGAAATAGCGAATCTCCAATTCGGGATATTGTGTCTGAAATTCCTTGACTTTCATTTCGGTATCATCTGTTGAACAATCATTCACAACAATCATCTCTTTTTGCAGATTTTCAATAAGCGAAACCTCGGCAATTTTTTTCAAAATATGCTGAATGGTATTTTCTTCATTATAAGCCGGAACAATGACGGATAGTTTTTTGCTCATCGGAACAAATATACAGCATTCAAATTATTTTGGGAAACGATAAAAAAGGGAGGGCGCGCCGCAGGCGCGCCCTCCCCTGAAAATAAACACGTATGAGGAACCGGAATTTGTTCACTCATTATCATTCATCTGACAATGCCTTCAAAAAGGCGACCAAATCTGCCTTCTCTTGTACTGTCAAATGCATCTGGTATAAGATAGAACTCTTGTTTCTGTGATATTTTCCGCCACTGTTGTAATGCTCAATAACGGCTTCAAGCGTAGCCAGAGAACCATCATGCATATATGGAGCCGTGTTGGCAACATTGCGCAGTGAAGGCACTTTAAATAAACCAACATCATCATCATTTAATGTTATTCTGGCTCTCCCAGAGTCGGCATAATATTCATACAGCCCGTTATTCTGGAAACTGTGATCGGTAAAATTATAACCGCCATGACAATGAAAACAATCACCACGCTCGTTAAAAAACAAAGTCATTCCCCGCTTTTCAGTATCGTTAAGTGCATTAGGGTCATTGTAATAGGTATATCTGTCATATTTTGATATGCCGGTATACAAGGTCCGTTCAAAACAAGCAATTGCCCGTGTTATGCTGTAAATACTGGGGAGTTGCCCATATGCTTTCATGGAGAGTTCCCTATAAGATGCTATCTGATTTAAGCGGACTACAATTTCCGGCAAATTGAAATCCATTTCATTTGGATTTTCAATGGGTGCCAGTACTTGCTGTTCCAAATTAGGCACGCCACCATCCCAAAGTGTAGTGTTAAGATAAGCCGAATTCAAGAGGGTAGGTGCATTGCGTATACCATGTCGTCCTTCAATACCCATACTGACCGGCAAACCATCTGTAAACTT